>JALWMR010000224.1 GCA_027083815.1 Thiotrichaceae bacterium | reverse complement strand
CTTGAATCAAGCTGAGAAAATTGAAAAACAACTTCGGCTGCTTTGCGGGAAGGCGCACAAAGAATGATTTTTTTATAGCCTTTCTTAATCAGCTTATTTGCCGCCAGGCCCAATGTAGCCGACTTGCCTCGCCCTCTATCGGCGGTTAATAGTAATGGACGGCGACGATGACCTGTCAGGACATGAATGATTTTATTAACGGCAATTTGTTGGTCTTCTTTCGCCCTGGCAAAATCGACTTTATGATCAACAACTGACAGTGGCGGCGGGCATTGATGCGCATCGATAAAATGTACCTGATGGGTCTTTTCTGCCAGCCTGCTAAAACGGCTTAAAAACAGGCTTTTCTTTTGCTGCGCCAAGGCTGGCATAATCATGACAAGAAAACCACCTGCCTTTATCGTCCCCGCTATTGCACCAAAGGCATTGGCATCAAAACCTGCACTAAAATCAATAATAACGGCATCAAACGCTTGCCCCAGTAGATTATTTGCCTGCTTCGGCTCTTTAATAAATTGGTAGTCCTGATTCTGGCATAGCTGTTTAGCGCAAATCAGTGTTTTTTCCTGTGAACCAGATACTACAAACAGATGACGCGCTATTGTCGAGAAGCCCATGCTTATTAACTCTGGAGAAAAAGGGCAAAAAGTGGGGGGGTGTACTTTTTTATACTTATTTTGGGCTTAAAATTACTTATTGAAACAAAATCAGGTACTTTTTGACTTATTTTTATTGTATTTGACTTGAAAACTGACGCTTTTAAGCTATTTTGATGCCTATTTAAATAGTTAAAAGTACACCCCCCTAGTTTTTGCCTCTTTTCTACTGAAATACTCATTAAACACCTAAAATTATAAGTACCAGCGATAATGTGAGGTAATCGGATAGCGCCGATCCTTGCCAAAGGCGCGTTTTGTAATTCGCACTCCCGGCGCGGATTGTCGACGCTTGTATTCATTGAGCAATACCAGGTTTGCCACGCGACGCACTGTTTCTTCATCATAACCTTGTGCCACAATGTCGGCGACA
Organism: Thiotrichaceae bacterium; assembly: GCA_027083815.1. Classification (GTDB taxonomy): domain Bacteria; phylum Pseudomonadota; class Gammaproteobacteria; order Thiotrichales; family Thiotrichaceae; genus Cocleimonas. The sequence goes on along the minus strand of JALWMR010000224.1, from coordinate 31,369 downwards.
CTTTGAAACTCTTCGATAAACATTCTAAGTACCGCATCCAGAATATCGTAATGTGGCAAGGAGTCTTCATCAATTTGATCAGGCGCTAACTCGGCCGAGGGTGGTCGGGTGATGACGCGTTCGGGGATTATTTCACCATCTCCCAAACTATTGCGGTAGCGCGCCAGTGAATAAACACACGTTTTAAACACATCTTTTAGCGGTGCATAGCCGCCCGCCATATCGCCATAAAGGGTGGCGTAGCCCACGGCCATTTCACTTTTATTGCCGGTTGCCAGTAGCATTTTGCCCATCTTGTTCGACATTGCCATAAGTAGCACACCACGTGAACGGGCCTGTATATTCTCTTCGGTGACATCCCGCTCAAGCCCATCAAACTCCGCCGACAATGCCTCCATAAAACTGTTAAATATTGGCTCAATGGGAATTTCACGGTATTTAACGCCCTGTGTTTTCGCCTGCTTTGCTGCATCGGCAATACTGATATCAGCGGTATAGCGAAACGGCATCATCACAGCTTCTACATTTTCGGCACCGAGCGCATCAACTGCAATTGCCATTGTCAGGGCAGAATCAACTCCGCCTGAAAGCCCCAACATAACGCCGGGGAAGCCATTTTTATGCACATAATCCTTAACTCCTTTAACCAGGGCATTGTAAATACATGCTTCTACATTAATGGGCAGAGGCTTTAAGGGCTGCTTGACCGGCTTAAAAGGAATCGGCTGAGTAAATAAGCCAGATTTGAATTTAGGCGCTTGAAAAGCAAGCTGGCCGCTTGAATCATAAATCAGCGATTCACCATCAAAAACCAGTTCATCCTGCCCTCCTTCCAGGTTGACATAAACGATGGGGCATTGATTTTCACTGGAGCGTTGCTGCAATAAAGCCATTCGTTCGCTGGTTTTCTCAGCTCTAAAGGGCGAGGCATTTAAAACGATAAGTGCTTCCGCACCTGCCTTTTTTGCCTTAACTGCTGGCTTCTCTCGCCAAATATCTTCACAAATTAACAGACCAATCTTATGCCCGGCAATAGTAATAATGCCGTCTGTTTTACCTCGCCTGAAATAGCGCTTTTCATCAAAAACACGGTAGTTGGGTAAATGTTGTTTGGCATATTGATGGATACATTTACCATCCTGATAAACACAGGCCATATTAAAAAGCTTTTTACCTCGTTTGACTGGCGCACCGATAATGACCGTTATGCCATCTGAGTGCTGACTTATTTCCTGCAAGGAGACTTCAACCTTTTTCAAAAAAGCAGGGCGAAATAGCAAATCTTCCGGCGGGTAAGCTGTTAAAGCCAGCTCTGGGAAAACAACTGCATCGGCCTTATCTTTTTTGGCTTGATTAATGGCATCAATAATCAACTGATTGTTGCCGGTAAAGCTACCAACAGTGGGGTTAATCTGAGCAATAGATATGGTGAGCGACATGAGGATCCATCTAGTTTGTGAACTTGAATATTACACTATTTTCAGGCACAAAAAAGGGCGCATGCTGCGCCCTTTTTGGCAACTGAATTCTTTCTTACTTACTTTTAAGCGCATCACGAATTTCAGTTAATAACTCTTCCTGAGTTGGGCCCTTTGGTTCTTCTTCCTTCTTGTTACGTGTTGCTACTTTAATAATAATAAATACAACAGCCATAATAATTAAAAAGTCGATAAAGTTTTGAATAAATGCACCGTATTTAAGCTCAATAGGGTCCAGGCCTTTTTCACCACCACCGGTATCCGCCAACTTGTAGCCAAGCTCAGTGAAATTCACCCCTCCTAATGCGACACCGATTGGTGGCATAATGACATCATTGACCAGGGACGAGATTAATTTTCCCGATGCTACACCAATAATAATACCCGTTGCCATATCAATTAAGTTGCCACTCAGTGCAAACTCTTTAAAATCCTTAAGCATTCCCATATTTCTCTCCACAATCCTTGTATAGTAATAATTAATAAAAAAACTTTGCAACGGTATATAGTCGCAAGTGCTTTTAAACTGGTTCATTGTAAATCACAATATTGATCTTAATCAATAAAATTAATTTGGGATGATAACAACCTTATGTGGATTAAGTGCCAAAATTTCATTAGCAGTAACAACTGGAATTAAGCACCTTTTACCGCCCAGAAAAGTGAAGGCCAGCTTGCCGTCGATAAGGTCTTGTTGCTGCTGCTCTGTCACAAACAGATATTTTATATTCGTGCCTACAACAAAGTTAAAACGAATCTCTGCCTTATCATCATTTAGAAGATTATCTTGTATCAGTTTGTTAATTTTCGCATTGGTCTCTTTTTTTATTCGGGCCGCTTCTTCCTTTTTACGCTTCGCTTCTTGCTTTTCTTTGTTTTCAAGCTGCTTACGCTCACTATAAAATTTAGCTAAATCAGACTCCTCATGTTTTTGCTTAGGCTTCTTTTTAGCGCGTTTTTCAGTCTTTTTGGATTTATACGTTGTTGGCTTCTTTATTTTTTTTTCAATCGCTTTTTTGACCTGTTCTTCGCTAACAAACCCCGCTTTTAATAATTGATCACTCAATGAACTCATTTATTTTTATCTCAAATTATCAAAGCCTTCATTTTATCAAGATAAAATGAATCTAACACTACTTTATCTTTATGGTGCCCCTGAACTAAACAAGCGTTATAATGTCATGTTTATTTAAGAATATATAATACAAACTGGGGCATGGAAAAACGCGTTACGGTAAAAAGTGAAAGAGATGAATACCGTTTGTTTCGATCACGAGCAATTGTTGCTGCCATCTTGGTGTTTATAGCCTTGTTACTGGTCTTTGTCAGGCTATTTTTTTTACAAGTCACCCATCATGACTATTACACTGCAAAGTCAAAAGAAAACTATCAGAAGAAAATCCCCATTCCACCGGTACGAGGATTAATTTATGACCGTAATGGCGTATTGCTCGCGGATAACCACATAGAATATGTGTTAGAAGCCGCTGAAGATGATGTCAGTGATATGAAAGGTAGTTTAAAACGCTTAATGCAACTATTGCCTATCACACCACTTGAGGTGAACAAATTTAAACAAAAATTGCGTGTTAATTCCCGTTTTCAACCTGTGGTTTTGCGGCAAAATATGACAGAAAACGAAATAGCACTTTTTTCGGAAAACCGCTTTCGTTTTCCCGGTTTTAAAATCAGTGTAAGAATGCAAAGAAACTATCCTTTAGGCTCTGTTGCCAGCCATTTATTGGGTTATGTAGGGCGCATTGATAAAAAAGATTTAAAAAAAGTTGATAGTAATGAATACAAAGGTACAACTCATATTGGTAAATCGGGTATCGAAAAGTATTATGAGTCTCGCCTACATGGCAAGGCAGGGTATGAAGTTATTGAGGTTGATGCACACGGCAAACCACAACTAAAGCTCGCTGAGCAGGCCCCCATCGCTGGCGAAGACTTATTTTTAAGCATTGATCTTAGGTTGCAGATCAAAGCCGAAGAATTAATTAAAGATTATAATGGTGCCGTTGTTGCTATTGATCCACGCAATGGTGAAGTGCTCGCCATGGCAAGCATGCCTACCTATGATCCAAATCTATTTGTCGATGGTATTTCCTATCGACACTATAATGCCTTAAGGAGCAACCCTGATCGCCCTCTATATAATCGTGCATTACAAGGCTCTTACCCACCTGGCTCGACAGTTAAGCCCATGGCAGCATTAATTGGACTTAATGCTGGAGTGGTAACGCCTAGTAGCTCAGTTTATGGCAAAGGTTTTTTTCAGATTCCCGGAAACAGGCACAGATTTCGCTGCTGGAAGAAATCAGGTCATGGGCATATCAGTTTAAACCGCGCCATTTACCAGTCCTGTGATGTCTATTTCTATGATCTTGCCTTTCGTATGGGTGTGAAACGCTTTTCCAAAGGAATGGAAAAGTTTGGATTTGGACAAAAAACTGGTATTGACTTACCCCATGAGCGGACAGCATTAATGCCCACACCGGAGTGGAAAAGAAAACGTTATGACAGATTCTGGTATCCAGGAGATACTGTCAATATGGGGATTGGGCAAGGCTATTTCACTGCCACCCCACTCCAATTAGCAAACGCTGTTGCTATCATTGCCAATCATGGGCGACGCATTAAGCCCCATGTATTACGCGCTGTTCGTATCTCTAGAAATCTACCCGAAAAGCTGGTTACACCGGAGAAGCTGCCTTCCATTGGCGTTACTAAGTTACGCTACTGGAATGATGTTATTCGTGGCATGGTCAATGTCGTACATGGTGAGCGTGGTACAGCCAGAAGATCTGGCGCAGGTGCCAAATATCGTTTCGCTGGTAAAACGGGTACGGCTCAAGTTTTTGGTATTGCACAAAATAAATCTTATAACGCATCAAAACTACGAAAAAAATTACACGATCATGCCTTATTTGTTGCCTTTGCACCGGTAGATAACCCTCGGATTGCTTTAGCAATTATTGCAGAAAATGCCGGGGGTGGAAGTAAGGTAGCAGCACCAATAGCGCGACAATTATTAGATACCTATTTGCTTGATCCAAAAGAAAATGAAAAAAATGATGAGAATATCAAAAAACCGTCAGACTCATCGCCCACATTAATTAATGCCAATAAAATCAAAAGACAGAAAACAGAAAAGAAAAAACCTAAAAGGGCAACCAATTAATAATATGAGACCTGCTTAATGAACACCGGTGATTTTAATTTTAGCAAATTATTACTTCGATGGTTAACCTCCATTGATCTAGTATTGGTCGTTGCCATTATTCTTTTGATATTTCTGGGAACAATTACATTATTTAGCGCAACTGGTGAAAATCAGGCGATGATGAATACACACACTATTCACTTGATTTTAGCCACATCTATTATGCTTATTGCCACCCAGCTATCCAGTGAAATATTAAATCGCTGGTCTATCTGGGTTTATGCCTTCGGTGTTTTGTTTCTGGTGCTGGTATTAATTCAAGGGTCAATGGGTAAAGGCGCACAACGCTGGATTGAGTTAGGTGGCCTGCGGTTTCAACCTTCAGAAGTGATGAAGCTTGCTGTCCCAATGATGGTTGCCAGCTATTTTTCTAAAAAAACCCTACCCCCCAGCTTTAAAGATATTTTTATTGCCAGCTTGCTGGTTGTAATTCCCATGTTGTTAATTGTAAAGCAACCCGACCTGGGAACAGCTTTATTAGTAGGAAGTGCTGGCTTCTTTGTTATTTACTTCGCTGGGCTTCCATGGAAATGGCTATTGGCCACTCTAATCGCTGGAATAATTGCCGCACCACTTATTTTTTATTTTGGTATGCATGATTACCAACGGCAAAGAGTTCTCACTCTGTTTAACCCCGATGCAGATCGTTTAGGCTCTGGCTATCACATTATCCAATCCACCATTGCGATTGGCTCTGGTGGTGTTTATGGTAAAGGCTGGCTAAAAGGGGATCAGTCGCGGCTTGATTTTTTACCTGAGCGTCATACCGATTTTATCTTTGCTGTTTTTGGTGAGGAGTTTGGTCTGCTTGGAAACTTGATTCTGTTTTCTTTGTATATCTTTATTATATGGAGAGGTCTATATCTGGCAACCAAGGGGGAAGACACCTTTGCAAGACTTTTAGGTGGCGGTTTGAGCCTTACTTTTTTTATATACTTACTGGTAAATACAGGTATGGTTAGCGGTGTATTACCTGTTGTAGGTGTTCCTCTCCCTCTTATTAGTTATGGGGGCACTTCACTTGTTACCCTAATGGCCGCTTTTGGTCTGCTTATGGGAATGCGTAAACGTAAAAAAAGGTCAAACCACTAATGTCTTCATTTCGTTTCTTAACAGGCTTCATATTACTTCTTTCATTCAGCAATTTGACACTTGCCGAACCGTCTAAAGTTAGGCAAACAGGCTCTTATTTATCCTACCCGGCCATGCAGAAATTTATTAACCGGATGCAGCAAAAAGGCTTTAATAGAAACTATCTTCTACAAACTTTCTCCAAAATAACTCGTGACGAAGACGTTTTAAGAAAAGTTAACTCGCCTGCTGAGGCAAAACCCTGGAATATTTATAGAAAGATATTTCTAACACAAGAGCGGGCTGACGTCGGTGTCAGTTTTTGGAATAGACATCACCGCGCCTTAAAAGCAGCTAGTCAGCAATATGGTATTCCGGAAGAAATAATCGTTGCTATCATTGGTGTAGAGACACTTTACGGACGCAATACAGGCAAGCATAATGTGCTTAGAAGCCTCACCACTTTAGCTATGGATTTTCCTAAAAGACAATCCTTCTATACGGAAGAGCTTGACCATTATCTTCGCCTAATTCGTGAAGAGAAAATTCCCAACCCAGCTTCACTAAAAGGCTCATATGCCGGGGCCATGGGGCTAGGGCAGTTCATCTCCAGCAGTTATCGTAATTTTGCAATTGATTTTAATGGTGATGGACATAAAGACCTTTGGCATCCTGAAGATGCTATTGGCAGTGTCGCTAATTATTTTTCACGACATGGCTGGAAGCCCAATGGTGATATTACTGTTCCAGCACAGATAAAAGGCCGTTTTTATGATAACATTGCAACAACTGATGCGGCTAAACCAAAGTATTCTCTGCCTCAACTTGCTCAATTTGGTGTTACGCCCGTTTCTAATATTAATTCTACACGGGTGGCATTATTAAAACTGCAGGGCGATCGCGGGTATGAATACTGGATAACAGGTGATAACTTTTATGTGATTACGCGTTATAATCATAGCCCAAAGTATGCAATGGCTATTTATCAGCTAGCAAGAGAAATAAAACGGCGCAAGCTATTGAAACATAAATAAGCTTAATTGTTGAAAATGCAGTAGAGAACTTTACTCAAAAGCAGGACAACTAGAAGTAATCACAACTAACCATTATCTTTAAAGGGGACGATAATGAATAAATTAAAATTTGTTACGAGTGTGGCAGTAGCTCTAACGACTATTAGTGTTTTGTCAGCATGTAGTACAATGCGTAAGATGACCACCTTTGGAAATCAAAGTAGCCAAAGCAGTCAAAATAGTAGTGAGGTTGCTGTCAACGAGAAGCTAACCATACCACCAAGTTTACAAGAGCCAGCGACCATAACTAAAAGTGCACGAACACCACCAAGACCGAGTAGTAGGCAATCACCGACCAGGAAAACATCTTATTTATCAAAGAAGAATTACTATATTGTAGTAGGCACTTACCCAGATCAAGAGCAGGCTCTAGATACTTTTGTTAGATTATCCTCTATTGGCCTACCCGGAGCTACAATGGAATCTCGCGTTACCAAATCAGGACAAAATCTTCATATGGTACGTCTGGGGCCTTATCATAAACAAGAAGATATTGATAAAGTAAAAGATAGCCTAACAAATGATGGCTTATCTCAATTTAAGGTTGTCGAAAACTAATAGGCTACCACACTAACTAAGATTAATAGTTGGCTCGTAAATCATTATGCGCCTTTTTTTCTAACGAATGCTGCACAACTTTAAGTAATGAATGTTTTTTCAAAAATAGTTTTATTAATTTCACTCTTTGTATTCAGTAGCTTTCTTTTTGCTGCTAATTTGCCCGTTGGCCCCACGCTAAATGCGGACAGTTATCTGCTGGTTGACTATCACAGCGGTACTGAGCTTGTTGCTAAAAACCCTGATAAACGTATTGAACCTGCAAGTATCACCAAGCTAATGACCGCCTATGTTATTTACAAGGCACTTGAGAAGGGAGATATTTCTCTAAAAGACAATGTTCTTATCAGCAAAAAAGCCTGGAAAATGGAAGGCTCAAGAATGTTTTTAGAAGCTGGCAAAAAGGTTCCGCTCAATCGAGTCCTTCATGGTTTAATTATCCAGTCCGGCAATGATGCAGCTGTTGCACTGGCTGAACACGTCGCTGGGAGCGAGAGTGCTTTTGTTAAAATGATGAATGAGCAAGCAAAAGCCATGGGATTAAACAATACTCATTATATGAATGCAACCGGCTGGCCTGCAGAAAATCATTACACCACCGCCCGGGATATCGTAAAACTAACACAGGCTATTATTAGAGACTTCCCAGAGCATTACAAACTACATTCAATAAAAGAGTATAGTTATAATGGCATAAAACAATATAACCGCAATAAATTACTATGGCGTGACAAAACGGTTGATGGTGTTAAAACGGGTCATACAGAATCAGCGGGGTATTGTTTGGTTGCATCCTCAAAAAGAAATGATATGCGTTTAATCTCTGTAGTTCTTGGTGCTAAAGATGCAAAAACACGTGCCGACTATAGCCAGGAACTACTTGAATATGGTTTCCGTTTTTTCGAAACCTATAAACTTTACGATGCAGGCTCAGTATTGGCAGATGCGCGCATCTGGAAAGGCACCAAAGATACTGTTCCCGCTGGGATCACAGAAGATTTTTACGTGACCGTGCAAAAGGGCCACTACAAACAGCTTAAGGGTCTAATGAAACTGGATAATACAGTCGATGCGCCCGTTAAACGAGGTGATAAATTAGGCAACGCTATTATTAAAGATGGTGATATTATTGTAAGTGAAGTACCACTAGTAGCACTAGATGCTGTTGATGCCGGTGGTTTTTGGTCGAAGGTAACCGATAGCGTTAAGAAACTATTTAATTAATAAATTATGACTGATAACAAAGCTAAGCAAGAAGAGTCCCTAATTGAATACCCCTGCGAATTTCCAATAAAGGTTATGGGGCTTGACGACCCGGATTTTTACGTTTGCGTTAATAAAATAGCTGAAAAACATGACCCTGAATTCAGCCCTGATGAAACCAAAGAAAAAAAGAGCAGCAACGGAAAATACACTAGTCTGACGTTGAATATTCACGCTAAAGACAAGGCGCAACTGGACAATATCTATCAAGATCTTACCGATCATGATCTTGTTAAATGGGTGCTGTAATAAATCAAAGAAATGACAAAACTTGTCGTAAATAATCTAGGACTGCAAGACTATAAAAAAACCTGGCAAGCCATGCAGGATTATACCAAAAATCGCGATGAGACAAGTTCAGATCAATTATGGGTCGTTGAGCACCCACCTGTTTATACACTCGGCAGAAATGGTAAAGAAGAACATATTTTCGCAAAAAGCGATATACCCATTATTAAGGTAGATAGAGGAGGTCAGGTAACCTATCATGGCCCAGGGCAACTGATAATTTACTTTTTGCTTGATTTACATAGGCTTAATTTAGGCGTGAGGGAGCTAGTCACACTTATTGAAGATAGCATTATCGCTCTTTTGAACGACTACCATGTCTCAGCCTATAGTGATAAAAAAGCACCTGGTGTTTATATCAATAAGCAAAAAATTGCAGCTCTTGGGCTGCGGGTATCTAAAGGGCGAACCACCCATGGTTTAAGTCTGAATATTAACATGGACCTTACCCCTTTCAATAATATCAACCCCTGCGGCTACAAGGGCCTGGAAGTTACACAATGCCAAACTCAAGGCATTGATGATAGCCTGCCCATCATCGCAAATAAGCTACTCCATTGGCTAATCATAAAACTTTCATCGCAAACAGGATTTGGGAGAACCTCTGACTAATTTCTGGCCAATTATCTGAATTTGAGCTTTGCTGAACAGCATTTGCTATAATTCTGGTATACAACTAGTTGATGAATAAGGTAAACGTATGAACAAGAGCCCTATACTGATTTTTATTTTAGCATTATTCTTGTTGATGGTTAACGTCCTGAGTGCAGATGGTATCTTCAAGTGGCGAGCTAAAAACGGCACTATACAGTACGGTGATAAGCCGCCCCAAAATATTCATGCACAACCTTTATCCCTGCCTGCCATTACTATCATTAAGAATTATAAAGATCAGTGGAAGCCCCTTGAGCCATTAAAAAATACTGCTCCCTCAATTACCAACAAGACGGTAACCACCAGAAAAAACAAACGAAGCCAAGCTGTTACCCCCCGTTACACTAGCCTTAAATTCCTGGCTCCAAAGCCCAATCAGGTCATTAACGCAAAGGATGGTGATGTTTCAGCCATGATAAGTATTAAACCTCCCTTGCAAAAAATGCACAAAATCTTATTCTCTCTAGACGGCAAAAAAATCAGATCCAGCAAGTCCCGAGTGATCAATTTTCAAAACCTACCTGCTGGCAATCATCAGGTAACCGTTAAAATCGTTGATCCAGCAGGCCAAACTGTAATGCAAACAAATGCTTTGAGCTTTCAGGTTAAACGCTAGCAAAAAACTGCAACCTGATTCTGCCTAAGAGAAGCACAATAGACAGTAAACCGCAAAAAAGTAGGGGGGTGTACTTTCAAAATCTATTAACTCTGTGATACCCTATTATTTGATAACTGGGTCACGGGGGGAAATCAAATGTCTATTTCTGAGACAATTAATCATAATGCTTTACTACATTTAATAGAGGCAGGGGCTATAGACTCTGCCATCGTCGTTGCTAACGATGATAAATGGCAACTTAATGTCATTGTTGGTGGGAATAAGAAAACCGTCATTGCAAAAAACAGTAAAAGTCCCCGTATTTGGCGCAAGCTTGATACACTTGCCAAATACCTAAAAGAGTTGGGTCTTGACTCTTTTACAATCAATGTTTCAAACTATTTTCCAGAAAAGAAAACACTACGTCGACCTGATAGTGCCGCAACGCTAAAACGCACACACCAGGTTCATCGCTCACTTCAACAAAAAGCTGATGATCAAATCGTTAATATCACTAAAATCAAAAAAGAAGTATCACCTACCAAAGTGAGAGAAAAATGGGAACAACGTAGAGCTAGAATACTTGCGGAAGAAAATCCCAGAGTGAAATAGGTTCTTTTTGTTACTCTAAGGAGCGGTAGCTACCATCTTATAAATATTCGCTATCAACATCACGATCAAAACACTAATTAATAGGCGACGGATAAACCTTTCTCCCCCTTTAACTGCTGAGTGACTACCCAGCCAGCCACCCAGCGAACTGGCCATAATCATGGGGACTGCAATTACCCAAATCACCTTACCTGCCAATAAAAAGGCAATTGCCGCCCCAATATTGGTTAATAAATTTAGTGGCTTTATTGTAGCCGTTGCTAACAAGTAATCAAAACGTAAAATTTTTCTAACCGCAATTGCCATATATGTACCCGTGCCTGGGCCAAGTATTCCATCATAAAAACCTATTGGTGCTATAGCTGAGATGGTTTTTAAAGGACTTGTTATAGTATGGCCTTTCCTTATCGTAGGCTTATCGGTCATAACAATAAATAAAGCAATAGGAATACAGATAATAATAGCCCATGCCAGGGCATTGGCTGAGGCGCCAAGGGCGATCTTTCCACCAATATAGGAAGCAATTAGACAGGGAATCGCCGCTACCAAAACAGTGTGCCAATGAATCTGCTTTTTTGTAGCATATTTAATAACAGCAAATGTTGTGCCAGCAACACCAGTCACCTTATTAATTGCGAGTGCTGAAACCGGGGGCACGCCAGCAACCATTAAAGCAGGCAAATTTAGCATGCCGCCTCCACCTGCCACCGCATCAATATACCCCGCACTAAAAGCGATAAAGGCTAACGCGATTAACCAGCTAATACCTGGCTCTGCAAAGGCTTCCACCTATCTAACGTTAACGGCAGGGCACATATTTACCCGCGGGCCAGCAAGGTGCCGAAATGGGTTCCCCCAAATTGGCATCAATTAAACGTTGGCGAGCTTCTAATAACCTCCCAACCAGCGCCGGTTCTCGCTCTGCATAGATCTCATTATCTTCAACCCGATTGACCACAATCCCTAGTAGTTCAGTAATCGCATTGCCTACCGAATTCTGTGAAATGGTTACAATCAAACGCCCCCGATCATCACGGTAAAGTATTTGTTTATAAGCAGGGCGCCAACGTATTTCATTAGCAAATTGGGGGTCCTGTATAACTTGTTCACGCAAATCTCTTGCAACCCTTAAGAAGCGATTGCTGCCTAATAGCACATCATCAACTTGATCGGGAAAATAGGCGTTTGCAGGAATGCGCTCATCACCTGTAGCAACTAATGAAAAGAAGGTTCTGTAAAAATCCAGAAAACCGCGCAAAATTTGTTCATATTCATACCAGAAATATTTATCTTGTAGCTTTTCAACCCCATCTACTAATTCCCAACTTGGTAAACCTTGTGGATATCCTGTCAATTTAAGCGCGCATTCCTCAGAAGGCAAAAACCTCAATAATTGCAAGTCAAGCACCTCCAAAAACTCATGATACACGTCACTTAAATGACGCAAAAATAATGTGTTATGGCCGCTATCTGTGAGGTTCGGATTATTAGGGTCGGCCTCCTTTGCCATCATTAAATCATCCATTGGGAAAACCATAAAATGGTTGTGAATCATACGGATACTAGGCACACCCGGTTTGTTTAACGGCCAGGTAGAATCCAGGCTTGCTTCACCACAAAGGATTAAATCCTTTTCTGGATCCGGATACTTTTCAAGCATATATTCAATTAAAATAGTTGTCATTTTAGACCAGACTTTCTTTTGTTGGCGCGTCATTTGATCACGCCTCACTGGTCTACCTAGAGGATCCAGAATTCGCCTTGAAGTATCAAGAATAATGGATGTATCAAATTCAGTGCTATGCCCTATTAATTTTCGGTACATAAGCAAGTCTTCAGGAGACCTAAAGAGCCCATTTTCCTCAGCCAGATTCTTTAAATTTGCGGGGCTATTAAAAAATTCAACGGGCGACATTCCCTCTGGGACTGTAAGGGACATGGAGGGACGCGGCGTTATAATTTCTCGTGGTTTTAACATGCTAACTCTCTTTTTAGTGCATAATTTTCAATGTCTTGTAACGCATTTATTATTAGTTGTGCCACTCAGTTAGGCTTATGAGCAACTTTTTTGTAAAACGTTACGGTTCGTATATCTTCATCTTCACAACAAGCATTTTTCAAATGCTCAGCTTTACTTGTATCAGCATCACTATTTAGAAAAACTTGAATTTCAATTTTTCCATCAATATAGTGTAAAACAATATTACCAATGCTTTGGTCTAGCTCAAGCTCCTGAATTTTAGGGTAGATTCGCGCCATAACTTCACGACGATCAGGCAGTTTAGCAGAAGGGCTTGTTGTTTCATCATCTTCTGGGTCAATATGTACTGTAATATCATGCATTTCAGGAAACTTCTGGCGCAGTAAATAAATCACCCGTTCGGCAATATAGTGCCCCTCAGACACACTCAAATAGGAATTAACCTGTATGTGCACATCAGCCAGGACATTGTTACCCATTTTTCGGGTACGCAGCATATGCGTTTGCTCCACACCTTCGATACCACTGATAAATGCCCTGATTTCTTCAGTTTTTTCTGGTTCTAAAGCAGTATCCACCAGCTCCATGGTGCTATCCAGAATAAGACGTATACCCATATAAAAAATCATAGTAGCTACTAAAATAGCAGCAACGGCGTCTAGCCAGGGAATTTTAAAAAAGACACTTCCGGCAACGCCAATTGTTACTAAAATCGATGATATTGCATCAGAGCGATGATGCCAGGCATTTGCTCGAAGCATTTTTGAATCTATTTTTTTTGCTACATGCATGGTGTAGTGATAGAGGCCCTCTTTGCTGATGATAGCAAGTACGGCAAATAATATTGCAATTGGCTGCGGCTGTAACAGGTGCTCAGGGTTCATTAAGCGGCTGAAAGCATTCATTGCAATACCAACCGCAACGGAAGCTAATGCCACGCCAAGAATAACCGTTGCCACTGTCTCAAAACGACCATGCCCGTATGGATGATCTTCATCTGCGTCTTTGCTAGCTAGTTTGGCAGCAATTAGCACCACAATATCACTGGCAAGATCGGAAAGGGTATGAACTCCATCGGCAATCAGGGCCTGGGAGTGTGCAAAAAAACCACCAATTAACTGTGCCAATGATAAGAATATATTAACAAACATACCCACCAAAGTGACCTTCCGGGTAGCCTGATAACGTAGCTTGTTCTTATCAGACACAGAGTATTCAACATCTACCTGATCCATCTATTTATTACGCTCTTTCTATTTGGATAGTGATCATATATTCATAATCTTCTTCATGAGTATCAAGCACACTATGACCATGTACCTTTGCCCAGGCAGGGATATCATAAAGTGCCCCAGGATCAGTACAAATTGCTTCAATCTGATCTCCTATTGCTGCTTCGCCCAGCTCTTCAATAAGCTGTTGTACCCTGATAACCGGCATCGGACAAAGCAGGCGCCGAGCATCCAGCCTGTGAATTTTGGGTTTACTCATAGTTAGACTTCATCGGGAGTTTTAGCATGAATAGTTAAAGCGTGTAGATCACCAGAGCTTATTGCACTATTCACTGCCGCATAGACCGCTTGATGTCGCTTTAACGTATTCAAACCTTCGAAGCGTGAACTGATTACGGTTGCCTCATACTTATAGCCATCGCCATCAACAGATACTTCAGCATCTGGAATTCCTTGTTGAATTAATTTTGCCACGTCTTCATTGCTTATACTCATATTAAATCCACTTTGTTGTCATATTAATTGTCGAAAACAGTATAACCAAGGCGTATAATCCATGCCAATTATAAAGCAAGAGTTTTCCATAATGAGCACAACCGCACCTAAAGAACTCGTTGAAAAAGTTATTAGCACCTGCCCCAAATTTTGTGAAGCACTTACAAGGGATGAAGTCGCTACATTTGTTTCTTTTACCAAATTACTTGAAGCTGAACCCGGACAAATTATTGCCGATATTGGTGATATAGGAGAAGAGTTTTATCTGGTGCTCAGCGGCAGGGTTAACCTGATTAATGTTGAGGCTGACAAAGAAATAACAATTGGACGTATCGAATCAGGCTGTTTAGCTGGTGAAATGTCGTTCTTTGATAGACAACCACGCTCAATTCGGCTCAAAGCAGGCTCAAAAGGCCTTGTAGCACTTGCTATTTCAAGACCCATGTATAAACGACTTTGCGTAGAACATTCCTATATTGCAGTGAATTTGCTTGAGTTTGTAATAATGAGCGTCGACAAGCTGATTCGTAGCAGCAGTAAGGATATGACATCCATGTATAAGCAAGTTTATGGTATTGGGCATCGTTAAACGTACAATCAAAGAGCAAAAGAAAGCTTTAAAAGTACACCCCCCCACTTTTTATCGCTTTTCTCGTTCTATAGGCTTGCCATCTACTTAACGTGCATTCAATCTATCCATTGCACGATAAGATACCGCTTCGCTAATATGGTTAGTCTCTATCTGCTCACTACCTGACAAATCAGCAATGGTTCGGGATACTTTTAATATGCGATGATAAGCCCGAGCTGATAGCCTAAACTTATCCATCACCTGTGCAAGCAATGCTTCATCAGCTTTACTGATTGTGCAAACAGACTCAATCTCTTTATTGCCCAAAAACTGGTTAGCCTTACCCTGGCGCCTTATTTGATGTTTTCGTGCTGCAACAACACGCTCTCGCACTTGCTGGCTAGACTCACCCTGCGCCGGCTTTTGTAGATCCTCTCTTGGCAAACGCAATACTTCTATTTGCAAATCAATGCGATCAAGAAAAGGGGCGGAAAGCTTAGAGCGATAACGTCGTTGTTGTTCAATAGAACATTGGCAATTACTACGAAAGTCACAATCCAAGCCTTGTGGACACGGGTTCATGGCTGCAATAAGCTGGAATTTTGCTGGGTATGTGGCTTGACGCGCTGCACGGGAAATTGTTATTTCTCCTGTTTCCAAAGGCTCTCTAAGCACATCCAGAACGCGACGGTCAAACTCAGTCAGCTCATCCAGAAACAGAATGCCATTGTGAGCCAAAGATATCTCACCCGGTCTGACTTTAGATCCACCGCCCACCAGGGCCACGCCAGATGAGGTATGATGCGGGTCTCTAACAGGTCGTAAGCCCCAGTTATCAACCTTGAAACCCTGGTCACTAATTGAAGCAATGGTTGCCGACTCCAGTGCTTCAGATTCTGTCATCGGTGGTAATATTGTTGCAAGGCGCTTTGCCAGCATGGTTTTTCCTGTACCAGGCGGGCCAATCATCATTAAATGATGATTCCCGGCTGCGGCAATTTCTAAGGCTCTCTTTGCCTGAAATTGCCCTTTAACCTCATTAATATCAATTAAATAGTCCGGTTCCTTTTTTTCAGCAGTGACACTAAACAAGGATAGTTTTTCTATATCCGCTAGATGGTTGCATATTTGTAGCAAATGATTTGCGGCATAAACAGGCAATGATTTCATTAAGCTTGCTTCATTCGCATTATCTAACGGCACAAACAACATGCGCTTTGCTTGATTAGCGGAGAATGCAGTCGGTAATACTCCCTTTACTGATCTTAATTGCCCACCCAGTGATAACTCACCAATAAACTCATACTGATCCAGTTTATCTGCTGGTATCTGACCAGATGCAGCAAGAATACCTAAGGCAATAGGCAAATCAAAACGCCCACCATCTTTTGGTATATCAGCCGGAGCCAGACTGACTGTAATGCGTTTGGCAGGAAAATCAAAATTAGAATTAATAATTGCCGCCCTGACACGATCCTTACTTTCTTTTACCGCAAGTTCAGCCAAACCTACAATGGAAAAGCCCGGTAAGCCATTACTTAAGTGCACTTCCACAGTAACTTGTGGCGCTTCAACACCATCATTAGTGCGACTATAAATAACAGAAAGGTTCACGTTTTAAAGTATTCTTATGCTTGCGATATTCCAATTTTATCAGACTCTATAAGCCCTACCTACACAAGCCGGATAAGAGGCGGCCAGATTTTTCTTTTTCCGAATAGCAACAAGGGGATTAAAACGTGTACAATTATCACACTCTATTCTAGATGGTTGCTTCATGGAACTTGCCCTCACTATCATCGCCGCACTTGGTTTATTGCTTTTTTTCTTTAGCTACCTGGGATATGTACGCGCGGGTTTTAAATATAACTTAATAACGGGAATGATATCTGCCTTACCTGTTCTTAATATTGTCACCCTGCCAGCACTATGGAACAAGGTCAGTAAAAAGTTCTTTATGGGCGTCTTAGGCTTCATTATTTTAAGTGCGAGCTGGTTTTTTGGTGCCAATAAAGGTGTTGATAATTTATTGCTACGTTTTAATGGTGGAGAAGATAATATTGGCACTGTTCAACAAACTATTAGCGGCAATACAGGTACAACAATAATCAAACCTGCACCCAGCATATCACCTGGCGAAGAATCATCAGCAGGACAAGCTTTCTCTAGTGATGCTCCACCTGTTACTTCTGCCATTGCCCCTTTTTCTAATACCCGTCAGCGTGTTATTGACGAAAGTAAAATGGGCCGCTTACCCGCAAAGGCTTTATACATGATGACATTTGAAACCATCCCTGTTAATCAAATTACGGCACTGAAAAATCGCATTGTAAAAATTAAAACAAATAAAGAGTCTTACGAAGGACGAATACTCGCTGTTAACAACGGTACAGTTATTATACAGTCAGCAGGAAAGCAGGAACTGCCGATTGGCAACATTAAAGAATTACAGTTAATGACCAGAAAAGCATTACCATGAACTGTTTCATTTACCGCAGTAATACTAAAAAAGGTATGTATCTTTACATACTCGAAAAAGACAACTTTGAAAAAGTACCAGAATCACTACTTACGCTTTTGGGTGATATAGACTTCTCATTCGAATTTGATTTAAGCCAGAATCGCAAACTGGTAAGGGCAGAAGCCCAGGAAGTAATACGAAACCTTAAAGAAAACGGTTTCTTTCTACAAATGCCTCCACCAAAAAATATTGACCTTGAAGAAAAAGCAAACTAACCGCTATAAAGCCCTTTTTAGAAGCACCCAAAAGTACACCCCCCCACCTTTTATTGCGTTTTGTCCAACAACGAACCTGATTAACAAAGGTTGCTATCTCTCTCGTATAGCTAAGCCAACCTTGATTTTTAGGCATAAAAAAGCCGCTACCCAAAGGTAGCGGCTCAAAACATCACGTAAAAATTACTGAGTTGTTACAGTTACGTGAATAGTATCTGTGTATGTACCCGCAATTACAACTGCTGGCAAAGCTGGAGAAGTCATATCCATGTTGCTTGCTGCATTGTTACAAGTCGCCAGGTTTACTGAGTTTGTACCACCAGACTGGATAGTTGCACCTTCATATGCGAGCGTATATTGACTAGCACCATGCAGGAATAAAGTAGCATCCGTATCATGTACCATTTTAAAATCATTGTCTGTTGTAAAATCAACCGTACATGTACCTGTTGTATTTGACTCTGTACCTAATGTACCCAATGTAGTTGTTGTGGCATCTACATCTGCTAGCGCCAATGTTTTAGTCGCATTACCTTGTAAAGAACCTATAAAGTTTACGTAAGCATCTTTTGTTACATTGATTTCGATATCAGTAGTATCAGTTGCAGCTGTTGCAAAAGAGCTCATTGCTAGAAGTGCTGCAGATGCGATTAGGGAGTTTCTTAATTTCATTATTTTTTCCTTTTTTAGGGATTGGGGTTATTGTTAAGCTGACTCTAAATTTTTATATTGTGTCAACGTGCAAACATGGTAAGTTTTTTTTGCTTAACCTTTCCTGAACGAACTATTAAGTTAGCAACCATTCGTCGGGTTAACTCCATTTGTCGATGAAGTGACTTAATTTATGTATAGTTAATACTCTCTTAAGGCTACATTCAGCTTCACTGCACAATAATGCAAGATAAATAAGAACGAACCCCCATACAAAAAAATAATGATAATAAATGCTAAAACGCTAGTAGCCTGTATATCTTTATCTGTTTTCTCTGCATCTATCCAGGCAAAGACAAGGCAAACTGATATAGAACTGACTCTTACTCATACCGAGTATGTTAAGTTAACCGGTACAGCGCCAGGCAGTTCCAGACAATATGATAATAATGATATTGCAAACTGGATATTTCCGAGTGTTGTTGATCTTGGAACGATGGGGCTTGAATCCAATGTAGGGGGAAACTGCGATCTTAACTTTTCAACTTTAAACAATTTCGAACTACTTCACACGGTAAGTGGCAACAGTCTTACAAAGTACAAAGTGCTTTATCAAAATCAAGAATTTGGCAGAACAAGCAATCCAACTCTTACGATTCCCTGTACTACGCTACCAACTAATATTCAGTTCACACCGACACAAGTTGTTTTTGGAAATATTTTTCCTGCTTTATTTATCCAATCCGGCAACTATCGGGATGTTATTACGGTCGTCGTTACTACTCAATAGCTATTCATTAATGATCAATTTACCCACATCATGTACCCCGCCCTTCTTATCGGGTACATTAATTATAATTTCTCTCATATCCGGATAATCAAACAACTCTAGCTTGTAGCGCCCTGCAGGGATAGATGTCACCCTGAACAAACCTGCTTTATTACTGAAAAAGGCTATTGTTTTACCTTTATTTTTCAATGGCACCCACTGCCCACCTTTAAAGCCTAATGGTTTGTGCCCAGAGTTTATTAACTCACCCGATAGACTTGTGGCAGGTTCACCACCTGCTTTAACAATAAAGCCCTGATGATATCTAGGAAAGACCTCAAACTCAGTTTTCTCTGCATCGTAACCACTGGGTAAGGTGCTTTCATCTACATTGATATTTTGATAACGATATGACTCTAAAGGAACCACGGCGGTACTTCCCTTTTTGTTGATAAGCGTGGTGTAATTATCAGGGATTCCTGAATTCTCATCTGAATAGAAGAATTTTGCCTGACCATTATTTACTGCAATCGGCCTATTCTGATTCGAAGGACCCGATATCAAAGCAAAGCTATCACTCACCGGGTAACTTGAAGCACATTTAGAGCCAACACAGGCAATGCTGGTATTAAAACCAATATTTAATTGTTGAGAATTTTTATTCTCTTTATCCAATTGATTCCGCGCTATTAAGTTTGTTTCAAAATTGGTATGTCGAAAACGTAGATCCAGCTTCTGCTCATTTGATTTATCCCGTTTAATCGCTTCAACTGATCCAGCAAAACTATTTTTACCAACATAACTACCGGGCTTTACACTAAATTTGCTTTTGATTGATTTATCTTTAGAGCTAGTCAGGACATCAAAATCTTTGCGCCTTCGACCCTTTTCTCTGGAAAGCGGAATAGAAACCTGCAAACTAACCGAAAAATCATCTCGGCTATCATAATTTGCCCCCACACCTAAGCGCACACCATTGTTAAAGCGCTTTATTGCCGCCAAATTTGCCGTATAAGCTGATTTATTATCATAATAGTTCTGAGCGCTTAGGCTTAAATTTCCACGCCACTTGTGTGTCAGATCAAAACCAAAATGTGTCTGTATTCGTGCCTTTAGCTTTTTATTTCTAAGTTGTTCATCATCAAGCCCGGATAACAACAAAGCATTATCCTGATTAAGCATCGAAAAATCTTCACTGCGGTATTCACCAGAGATAGTCCAGCTATCGACAAATTTTCCCACCGCTGTATCAAGACGCAACATATCTTCATTTAAGGTATCCAGGCCAATTATTTGACGCTGAATATTTGGCTTAAACTCAAATCTTGTTGCAAAGCCCGTAGACTTATCACTTCCGCCACTAACAGCAATACTGTTTTTTAATGAGCCAAAAGGCACAGATGTAATCGCCTCGGCTCCCAGCAAGTAACTATTCGGACTGATTTGTGCATCCAGGCTCATTGTGAGGTTCTTGGTAATGCCTCGCTGGTAATAACCACTAAAAATTGGCTTATTCTCCAGCTTGTTATTTTTAACCGCTTGTTGGTTACTCAAATAACCCACGCTCATTGAGAAAAGCGATAAATGAGGCTTTAATAAGTGAGAGTCATAATATTGGGTGCTGGTTTTTTCGGTAACTTTACCAAACTCATCGGTAATTTTTACAAGGATGTTGTTTGCTCCGTTATATAAACCAATATCTTCTAATGAATAGATACCTTCCTCAAGATAAAACCGCTGGCGTAGCTGATTATTGATATAAACCTCAACCTCGGATTCGGTATCTAAAATAAAGGATTGATTAGCTTTGGGGGTTATTTGCAGCTCAGGCTTCATAAAGAATTCTTTACTCACCCTCAAGCCGGTAAGCTCCAGGTTTTCCTGGAAATTTCTATTGCCTGTCGAAATATGACCAACAACAAAACGTTGTAGCTTATCTGGCTTATCATAAGTCAGTCTCGTTCTACCCATATCCCACTTTCTATTTTTAAGGGTTCCGCTGCTTTCCAATACAACATTATCAATATTAATGCTTCCTTCCAGTTTTACCTTGGTATCAGCCCTGCTATCTCTACCTGAGTCCAGACCCACACTGGTATACATATTCAAAAAAGCACTAATTTCATCCGCTGTTATTTTATTTTCATCTCGAACACTCACCTTTTTCTTATTCTGCATGGATAACACGCGTGGTTTACGCAAAGCGGGATTAATTTGTAAATCTAAACTTAAATTTACTGAATTGTAATGTGCCTTCATGCCCAACAAGGTCAATGTCTTAAAGGGAATTTTCTTTTTTGCCGCTATTTTTTTCTTAATTCTTTTATAAATGTGTTCTTTGAGTACATCCTTTAGCACGTTTAAAAGGCTTTCTGTACCAACCGTATTGATCATTCCAGCAGCACTGCTGAATACGGTTACTTCGCCCATGATATTTTTATTTACTCGTAAATCCACATCAACATGGTTTGGAGCTGCCGCAACCACTCTCTTTTTGCCAAAGGCTTTGGCGTATAGGGCATCAAGATCAAAGTCCTTTTGTTTACTCTCTGTCTGTTTTGATTCTCTTGTATTTCTAGAGCGCGATGGCTTCTTGCCAAATGCCTGTGAATATAATGCTGCTAAATCATATTGCTTTACCGGTTTGCTGGCCGCTAATACTTTTTGAGACTTACGTGTAGAAGGGGGAGGGGTGTGTCGAGATGGCTGTTTTTTCTTTTTATTACCAAAAGCCTGTTGATACAGCGCAGCCATATCATAGCTAGCGCCCTGTGTCTGCTGCTTCCCTGCCGTTTTCGCAAAGGAAACGAGAGGGAAGAAAGCGACATTTAGGCAAACCAGCCAGAAAATAATCTGAGCAATATTTAAAAAGGCAGAAGGCTTAATAGCTGTTATCTGTTTCATGACAATCACATGAACACTTGTATAATCAATTAGCTTCTATGATTACCTTGGATATTTTATTGAGCCCTGCCAGCGCCCATTCACAAAGCCTTTGGGTAGTGGAATAAAAAACCGTTTTGTTGATCCTGCCAACACATTGTTACCGCTTAAGCCGATAAGGTCTTTGCCTTTTAGTGTTATAACTCGCTTGCCATTTCGAAGGGTTAGTGTGGCAAAATTCATTAATTGATGGCGTGATCCAGAATTCATCAAGGTTACTGCCAGCTTGTTGCCCTGACGCTGCACTGCTCTTACCTGTACATTGCTTCTGGTATTTTTGGGCTGAACATAGAGGGCGCCAACCAAAGTCATTAGCATTTTGACACCAGTTTGTTCTTTACCCAGGGAAACATTAACCTGCTCAGCAATTAAACGATACGCTTTTTCACGAGGCACATTGCCGCCACCCAGCCACTCAACCCGTACTTTTTGAGTCGATTTAGGTGGAATAATGGTTTGTGCAGGATAGATCATAAAATCCCTATCAGCTGGCCTTCTGATTTCTTTATTATTCACCTGTTGCCGTGTTTTAACGCTGAACTGAACTGCAATTGGCAGATTACTTTCATTGGTAACCCGAAATGATTGTTTTGTTCCACCACCAGCGGGACGCACCACAACAGATAAAGGGTTCATTTGCAAAGCATTCACTTGCTGAGCAAAAAGCAGGATGAAAAGGAGTGCTGTTGTTTGTAAGAAGCCAGATCGACGTAGTATGTGTTTATTGTTCATTATTATACATTCCTTTTGTATTATTATTTTTTACAGAACCTTTGAGTATTTTTATAAAAATCGGTTCTTATACCTTTATTTTTAACCGTCACTTTCCGATAAACGGTTATTCTCCAATATACATGGAGATTTCTTTACACAAACTGAACAATTGGAGAAAAAGGCAAAAAAGGTGGGGGGTGTACTTATAAAGAAGCTCTGCTTATGGGTATAAGATATTATTTACAGTTTTTGACACAAATTTTCTTTGATTTTACCACTCCACCACAGCTAGTATAGCATAAACGATAATCTGACTGACAAGCACAGTTCAAACTGCAACTACTGTTACGTATCTTGTCTGTTAAGCTGGCAAGAGTCGGCTTTTGCGGGCGGGGAATATTAAACGTAGGTCTTTCATACGGTACATTGCGGTAACTAAAGCTGTTCCTACAGGTGTGCCTCTTTTTTCCCTTAGCCAAACAGCGATCCAGATAACGATCATAACGTGCCTCGGCCATATCAACCCGAAACTGATACCAGTCCAAATCTCTTTCATAGCGAGCGCGCTCATTTAACCAGATTTCCAGCTCATGAGGGTAGGCTTGCAGCAGAGCAGGAAGTTGTTTTTTTGCCTGTTGTTCGGCACGAAGCGAGCATTGTCGATACTGATTACCACACTGTAAATTACACTGATTCAGCTTATTTTGGCAGCCAGATATACAAGATAAACCCCGTTTAGTAGATGGTGGGGTAAAATCATGGGCAATTTTATAAGTTGGCGAACACGATAATATAAGCGACGATACTAATAGCATTAAGATAATTTTAAAGAGTCGCGTTATCATATCCGTTCCTTAATTTACCTTCTGAAGTCAGGCCTTTATCTAATCTCTTGATGCGGGAATATCCTTTAAGCTGGTCTCCACATCCATATTCTGCGCACGATGACGCAAGACATGATCCATCAATGTCATTGCCAATTGTGCCTCACAAATGGGTGTTGCACGAATGCCCACACAGGGATCGTGTCGCCCTTTGGTAACAATTACTTCTTGTTCGCCGTGGATATTCACTGAGTTGCCCGGCAAGCGTAAGCTTGATGTTGGCTTAAAAGCGGTATGCACCACAATATCCTGCCCTGTAGATATGCCGCCTAAAATACCACCCGCATTATTGCCATCAAAGCCATCCAGATAGATTTCATCGCGGTGTACCGTGCCCTTTTGAGTCACTGATTCAAAACCTGCACCTATTTCAACACCCTTGGCCGCATTGATGCTCATCATTGAGTGAGCAATGTCTGCATCCAGCCGGTCAAATATAGGCTCGCCCAAACCCGGCATAACCCCGGTTGCGACAGTCGTTATTTTAGCACCAACTGATTCACCTTCTTTTCGCAGTGCATCCATATAGGCTTCCATCTCAGCGACCTTACTGGCATCCGGGCAGAAGAAGGGATTATTGGCAATCTCATTCCAGTCTACGCTATCTGCCTTTATGGGACCTAGCTGAGATAAATAACCGCGTATTTCTATGCCATATCGCTCTGTTAAGTACTTTTTAGCAACGCCGCCAGCGGCCACACGCATGGCAGTTTCACGCGCCGATGAGCGCCCGCCGCCTCGATAGTCCCTAAAGCCGTATTTTTTATAATAGGTATAATCTGCATGGCCTGGGCGAAAGCTGGCCATAATGTCGGAATAGTCTTTAGAGCGCTGATCGGTATTGTAAATAATCATCGCAATTGGCGTACCGGTCGTTTTACCTTCAAAAACGCCTGATAATATCTGCACTTCATCAGCTTCTCGTCGCTGCGTAGTGTGGCGGCTGGTTCCTGGCTTACGCCGGTCAAGATCACCTTGAATATCTGCCTCCGATAATTCCATCCCGGGGGGGCAGCCATCCACAATACAACCAATGGCGGGGCCGTGACTCTCACCAAAGGAGGTCACCGTAAATAGTTTTCCGTAAGTATTTCCTGACATAGATGGCATTATAGCGAATATTATGAAAGTACACCCCCTCCTTTTTTGCCTTTTTCTTTAATAACGAGATCTTTGCACAAGAAGATGACGATAAAAAAATTAGTGCAATATTTATCCCTCATTTCTTTTGTGCAAAAGTCTCTAAGGTAAAAATGCAACTAAATACCGGTAACCTTCGTATCTATTCGCTATTATCCAATCTATTCTTTATTGATATTCGGCGCTATCCATGAAAAAACTCCTAACTTTTTTACTTCTCATCAGTTTGCAAAGCGTACTTGCTAATGATTTAAAAAATAATTCGTCACCTTATTTAGCCATGCACGGAAATGACCCGGTTAACTGGATGGAATGGGGCAAACCTGCCATTGAGAAAGCAAAAAAAGAAAATAAATTGCTGTTTGTCTCAATTGGTTATTTTTCCTGCCATTGGTGTCATGTAATGCAACGCGAAAGCTATTCAAATAAAGGCATTGCCAAAATTTTGAATAAAAATTATATCTCGGTAAAAGTCGATCGCGAGTTAAACCCTGTTTTAGACAAACGCCTGATTGAATTTGTGCAAATTACCAACGGAACAGCCGGTTGGCCACTTAATGTGTTTCTTACTCCAGAGGGTTATCCACTAGTGGGGGCCACCTATATGCCCCGCGAACATTTTGCCAATGTGCTCAGGCAACTTGCCAAGAAGTGGAAAGCAGATCAGCCCAGTTTAGTGGCGCAGGCAAAAGAGATGTCTAAAACGCTTAACACCATGTTGCAAAAACAGGAACACCCCAGCAAAGGAGTCACCATACAACAACTAAGTGGGCGCTATATATCAACTGCCATGCAATATGCTGATACCATGCAAGGTGGCTTTGGGCAGCAACGCAAGTTTCCGCAGATCCCGCAGTTATGGGCATTGTTAAAACTTAACCAACACAAAAAGAATAAAGAAGCAGATGAATTTATCAAGCTCACTTTAAATCAAATGATGAGCAAAGGCTTACATGATGAAATTGCGGGCGGTTTTTTTCGCTATGTCACTGATCCGGATTGGGAGACTCCCCATTTTGAAAAAATGATTTATACGAATGCAATGATGCCACTACTCTATTTGGATGCGGCAGACATTTATAAAAATGATCAATATCGGCAAGTGGCCCTGGAAACAATTAACTTTTTAAATGCAGAAATGCGCGGCTCCGGCAACGCCTATATCTCCAGCTTATCAGCTGTTGATGATAAAAACGAAGAGGGCGGTTATTACCTATGGACTCGTTCAGAACTGAAAAAAATATTAACAGCAGAAGAATATAAACTTGCCAAGCTTTACTGGAACCTGGACCGTGCCGGTGAGTTACCTGCCGGAAACCTGCCCCGACAAGTGCGAAGCATCGACCAGCTCGTTATAAAAATGCAACAACCTTCTGAAAAAATCAGGGCAAAGATTAAAGCCTTAAAATTAAAGCTTAAAAAGCATCGTAATAAAACCCGCGTAATACCACGTGATACCAAACTTCTATCAGGTATGAATGGTTTAACTCTGGCGGCATTTGCGCGTGCTCTGCAATATGATCCAGGTTTAAAAAACACGGGTGACAAGTTAAGCCAGTTTTTGCTAAAGCTATGGAATGGTAAAACACTGCGGCGTTCGGCCTCTAACGCAAAAGAAGGAACTTTGTATGACTATGCAGCCACTGCCTGGGGATTGGATAAGTGGGGCGCTGCCACTCATAATGCAAATATCAGACAAATTGCCGGCCAAATCGCAAAAATAGCCTGGAAGCGCTTTTATATAAATAATAGCTGGCATGAGAACACAAATAGCCTATTGCCGCCGGGTGTAAAACTTTCACATATTTCCGATAGCTCTTTAATTTCAGCCGAAGCTTTATTACTGAGTGTTAGTCTGCATTCAAAAGATCCCGAGCTGGTAAAAAAAGCAAGTGCGGTGCAAAATCACATAAGCCGGTCGCTGGAAACGGATATTTATGCGTATCCATCGCTGATGGCATTGCCTTAGAGAGAAAGCAAAGGGATTTAAAAGTACACCCCCCTACTTTTTACGGCTTTTCTAAAGCCACCCTTCGGTTAGTCGCAGCTATGCTCGACTTGCTGTTTTCTCCTTAATCAAACTTCCTTAAACAAACGGAATAGGGCGGTGTGAATTAGCCCACGGGTTAGGTCTTCTCCACCAGCGTTGCGCCAGTGTGGCATACATTTCACGAAAATCTACGCTATGAACAAGGTCACCATCATAGAGTTTTTCGCGTGCCAAACTCGGCTGTTTTCCATATAAGCCACCGCGAACACGCCCGCCTAGTGCAAGATGAGGCGCGGCTGCACCATGATCGGTTCCACCACTATTATTTTCAGCAACACGACGACCAAATTCAGAATAGGTCATAACAAGGACATTAT
The DNA here is from genome assembly GCA_027083815.1 of Thiotrichaceae bacterium. Classification (GTDB taxonomy): domain Bacteria; phylum Pseudomonadota; class Gammaproteobacteria; order Thiotrichales; family Thiotrichaceae; genus Cocleimonas. The sequence continues at coordinate 4,065 of JALWMR010000224.1, read as the reverse complement.
CCCAAAGGCCAGCTTGTTTCATTGCATCGCTAAATGCTTTTAAACCACCACCAAGATGGTTCATTAAATTATTATGTTGATCGACTTGGCCAGCATGAGTGTCAAACCCTTCTAGCGAGACTTTGTAAACAGGCGTATCCATGCCGTTAATTATCATTTGCGTCACTAGCGCAAGCTTTCGGCCAAAATGACTATTTGGAAAATGCACCGGTGAGCGACGACCATGATAGACACGCCCTAACTCACGTGCGGCAGTATTAATTTGATTCTGGACATTAAGCATATGCGCCAGGGATGGATTCGTCGCACGAAATGGTTTTTTATTAAGATATTTCGTTTGGCGTAAAAAGGTCTTTGGGTCTTCCATAGCGACGGCAGCGCTATTTTCCCCACCCATTGGGCCAAGATTACTATCACCCATTACAACGCCATTAATAGTGTTTGGTTGTACGGGTAGAACACGGGTTAACCAACCGCGATCTTCATTATTACGGGTAGATGCTGTCTCCCAAACATCAATCGAATGAAAATGAGAACGACTTGGATGGCTATATCCAACCCCTTGTACCCATGCCATATGGCCTTCCTTCCACAGGGGTAAAAGCTGTTTAAGATAAGCGTTCATCGCCATATTATTTTTTAGAGGAATACCATTTTTTACTCTAAGCTTAGGCCTTGCCCGATGATAATTATCATCTCGGAAAGGAATCAAGGTATTCAGGCCATCATTGCCCCCTTTTAGCTCAACGAGTAACACGATCTGATCGGGGCGGTGGCCTTTATTGGCAGCAAAAACATCCGGAACCATTCCAGCAAGAGGCATAAGGCTGGTGTATTGTAAAAATTCTCGTCTATTCATATTTCTCTCAGATCTTTTTTCTTAATTGTTCTATTTAAGCTGAAAAACCGGATCAAGCATTAAAGCTCGTACCATTCTTCTTTTGCCGGGGGTTGTTGGAAGGGGTAATACGGGTGGCATGGGTAATAACCAGTTGACTACTTCCGTACCCGTTGCTCTTGGTAAATTGGACTGTACTCTGGCTGATGCACCGCTGTGTCTTGTTAATTTATTGAGTAAGGAGGTTCTTACCAGAAGTGTTTGCGTGTCAATCCATGCCTTACCGCCGGGCCAGCCTTTAACCGTGGGCGGATCAAATAAATCCTGACCTAATAGTTTTGTAATATGTACCAGCTCACCTGCTGGCAGTTTGGGAAAAGGCAAGGCGCGTAATGTCCCTACGACCAGATCGACAGGTGACTTGGTTAAAGTTCCTGTATATTTTTTATCCCAGAAGGCATCGCTGTTAAGAACCTCTGACAGCAGCGCCTTGATATTATAATTAGAGTTACGAAAAACAGCCCCCCAACGTTTAATATAACGAGGGTCGGGGTGAGAATCACTAATAAACTCTTTCCAGAATTTTTCAGCGATATGTTCACCGACGCGAGGCTTCTCTAAAATAATATCAATCAGTTGGTCACCACTAAAACTGCCGGTTCTACCCATAAAAGTAACGCGACGGTTATCATGCTTTGACGCATCATAAACGTAAGTGCCACGATTTCGGTCAGTTCCCCAACCTGTAAAAGTAATCGCGGCAGCTTTAATATCTGATTCACTATAATGACCACGGCCTAAGGTAAATAGCTCTAATAATTCACGCGCAAAGTTTTCATTGGGGCTGCCTTTTACATTTTTTGAGCCATCAAGATAAACCAGCATGGCTGGATCACGGGCGACCTCATGCAATAATGAACGAAAGTTGCCCATTGCATTGCGACGTAGAAGCTGGTTCTGCAAATACAATAAGCGAGGTTGCTGCACTTTCTCAAGTGACGATGTAAAATGATTTTGCCAGAATAACGTCATGCGCTCATTGACTGGCGCTTTGGTAAATAGCAGGTGCTTCATCCACCAACGCTTTAGACGCTCACCTTCAACTTTCATCATCTTTCGGGCGCGCTTTTTACCCAGGCCACTTTGCTGACTCATTCTGCTTACTTTGGCCCAGGGTGTTAAGGCCGGTAAAGGAGGAGTCGTAAGTGGTGCGGGTTTCAATAAAATTTGAATCGCTTCTTGTCTGGTTTTTCCTTCTAGTGCTTTTACACCACCCCATTCCTGCCCAAGCGCAGTCCTCGTAACAAGGTGCCGTGTGTCTGAGAAATTTAGCCTTCCCATTATGTTTTCCTGTCTGTATCCCCGTTTGGCAAATATAAATGCCCGGTAGGTTTTTATAATTATTGTTTTAAAAAGCCGTTTTAATATACACCACCTGAAATGAAGAGATTCTTAACAAGACTAAAATTCACAGGTCGATCTGACCAGTGGTGTATAAAAAATGCACAGTATACCGACGTTCTTAAGGGAATCAAGCAATGAATACTGATATAGATCAAAATGAAATTGATAAGCTTGAGAAAGTTTTAAATGATTTCAAGGATGAATGGGAAATAATGCAATCAAAGAGAGCGTCAAAATGGCGTTTCTATTTTTTTATTAGCTTTCTTGTTTCTCTGGTGCTCTCACTGGCATTTCCAAAACTTTGGTGGACTGCAATAATAGTCATAGGATGCTTTGCCGGTTCTCTTTATTCAATGCTACGCTTAAATGCAAAAACCAACTCACAAATTATTGAGCACCAAAAACAGTTAAAACTGGTTCGTTTACTCAATAAGTTTCACGCATCTTCTTTCTCTTCTCACAAGTAACGTAATCATTCAGAGACCCTTTTAAAGGATCCCAAACTTATGTGCATTCTGTACCGCAGCGGTACGATTAGTTACTTTCAGTTGCCTAAAAATATCGTGCAGGTGTGCCTTGACAGTGTTAGATGAAATACATAATTCATTAGCTATTTGCTTATTTAACATTCCCTGAGAAAGCAGGTATAAGATTTCATGCTGCCTGGATGTTACTTTTGCTTCTGTTTTTGAAGGTTTTTCACTTCCATCTGTAGCAACCGTTGAAAACGATGGCACATATACATCGCCATATAATACTGTTTCAATTGCCTGCAAAAACGTTTTGCTATCGCTCGCTTTTGATACAAAACCAGAGGCACCCTTGTCGATTGCAATTTTTGCAGTTGATACCGAATCCGTTGCAGAAACAACCAATATTGGCGCCCAAATATTAATAGCTCTGAATTTTTCAATCAGGGTAAAACCATTAATACCAGACAGATTAACATCTAAAAGTATCAAGTCAGGGGCAGTATGATCTTCTAACGATGCAAAGGCTGCTTCGCTATTCTCTGCATAAACCGTAACAACATCGCTTTGAAATGACTCCAGCAATAGCTTCATACCTTCAGCAAATAGTATATGGTCATCTATTATTAACACTTTCATTCTACTTCTCCTTCGCAACATTGACTTCCTTTCCATGCCATCCTTTAACAATTGGCCTGGATACTCGTATTATTATTTTTTTACGAGACCTTTGCATGAGAGTATGGCGAGAGAAAAATTAGCGTAATTTTCCTGATTTTTTGTAGATTTGAGGGTAATAGCAGGGCTATTGACCGAAAATATACGAAAAAACAGGGGAATTTAAGCAATTTTTATCCGTCATATCTTTCGTGCAAGGTCTCTTTACATAACTTAGTTTGAAAATACTTTATTTAAATAATCATTCTCAAAGCTTATGAGTATTTAATCAGATCATTTATTCCATTTCTGTGAAGAATTTCACAAACTTGAGAAATATATGATTAAGAATCATTCGCATCTATGCCCTACTAGCATAGTACATTTTTTGTAGTTATACAGGGTATAAGTCGGAAATTAGAAGGAGAATAAACGTGGTTTACTGATTTATCATATGATTGGCAACATTAGTGAATGATTCTTTTAATTGTGACCTAAGTGGCTCTTCTACCTGTTCATCCAAAGCCTGATTCATACAAAGCATCCACTGATCACTTTCACTTTGTCCAATTTTAAAAGGAAGGTGACGGCGGCGTAGCATAGGATGCCCATATTTTTGTATGTACAAGTCAGGGCCACCTAACCAACCACTCAAAAACAAAAATAGTTTTTCTCGAGAAACACGCAGTGTTTTTG
>JALWMR010000223.1 GCA_027083815.1 Thiotrichaceae bacterium | reverse complement strand
TTATGAGTGTTTATCGTATCCTGGATTTTTTACAAACACATGGCCTGGTGCATCGTATTGAAAACCTCAATGCTTTTATGGTGTGTAATCATCTGGCGGAGCATCATGTATCGCAATGGCTGATTTGCAAAGTGTGCGGGGCTGCCAAAGAATATATTGCCGATGGTTTTCAGCTTGCTATACAACAACTAGAAAGTAATACAGGCTTTAAGGTTAGCACTCCAACGATCGAGTTGATGGGTGTTTGTTCCGCTTGCCAGTCCAGGCATTGAAGCCAATAGCACATCTATGAAAACCTTACTGACAATGTCAAATATTAGTTACCAAATACAGGGGAAAAGCATTCTGCAACAGGTAGATCTGACCGTGCATGAGAAAGAAATCGTCACGATTGTTGGCCCCAATGGTGCGGGTAAAACCACCTTATTATCCATTGCCCTGGGTTTAATCAAGCCAGGCTCAGGCAGTGTGCTACAACATAAAATTGATGGTAAACCGTTACGCATTGGCTACGTTCCCCAATTGGTTAACCGCGACACCACCATGCCGATTAGCGTGATGGAGTTTATGCAGCTTGCCAGGCATTGCCCACCCAGAAAAGAGGTATTAGCACTGTTATCCGATTTAGCTTTGTCTGCCTTGGCCTTCTCCTTTCTTAGTGACCTTTCAGGCGGTGAGCTACGGCGGGTTTTGTTTGCCAGAGCATTACTTAATCATCCGCATTTGCTGGTGCTGGATGAGCCAACAGCCGGGGTGGATGTTGCCGGGCAAGAACATTTTTATAAGCAGCTCAATGCCTTGCGTGATCGATACCATTTTGCAATTTTAATGGTCTCGCATGACTTGCATTTAGTGATGTCAGCGACAGATCGGGTTATTTGTTTAAACCAACATATTTGTTGTCAGGGGCAGCCTGCACAGGTTGTCAATAATCCGCAATACAGTGCCTTGTTCGATCAGGAAAATCCGGCCAACCAGGATGAACTATCAGAGCTGGCATTCTATCAACATAAACACGATCACACCCATTAGCATGAGCCTGACTGAATTTATCAACCCCACTTCATTTATTGGCCAAGCGCTCTGGACACTGTTGTTTTTGTCACTGTTAACAGCTCCAATGGGTTGCTTTGTGGTCTGGCGAAAACTGTCTTATTTTGGCGCAACTCTGGCTCACTCCGCTTTATTGGGTGCAATTTTAGGGCTGATAACCGGGCTTGGCGTTTTGTTTGGCGTGATTGGTTTTACCGCTTTATTGGCAACAGGTTTAAGTTTTTGGCTGAATCATCGCTTATTGTCCAGCGATACGGTTTTAGGTTTTATAGCGCATTTGAGTTTAGCTATTGGCGTTATCGCCATTTCGGTAATGGATGATTTGCGTATTGACCTGGTCGCCTATTTGTTCGGTGATGTACTGTCTATTTCAACTAAAATGTTTTATGCCACTATCGTTATTTCTCTGTTCGGCTTGTTAGTGATTGCGCTCAATTGGCGCGGATTTGTTAATTTGGCTGTACAAGCCGATATTGCCCGCGTCGAAGGCTACCCCACCCAGATTCTTGAGCTGATGTTTATGCTGGTTTTATCCATGACCATTGCTTTGGGAATGCTCAGCATTGGCGTATTACTGATTATTGCCATGCTCATTATTCCCGCAGCAACGGCACGACTTTTTGCACATTCCTTGCTGCAAATGGCCTGGTTAACCTGGGTGTTAACGGTGATCGCCATTATAATCGGCATGGCATTGGCCTATTTGCTGGATTTTCCCGCAGGGCCGACAGTCGTTGTCGTTGCTGGCGCACTCTTTATTATCGCAAATGGCATACAATTTATTCGCTCACGAGTGGGTATGTGATGATTTTTAGGGGGGGGGCATTAATTGCGTACTTAACAAGCGACAAAAGTGGAAAAAAGTAGGAGGGTGTGCTTTTATATATCCCTTATTATCCTTAAAAAGTACACCCCCCCACTTTTTTGCCCTTTTGCGCTTTAGGCGGGTTAAACAGCTAAACTATGCCCATAAAACAGCTTCCCCCTCATCTTGTTAATCAAATTGCCGCTGGTGAAGTGGTTGAACGCCCCGCCTCTGTGGTTAAGGAGCTTTTGGAGAACTCCATTGATGCCGGTTCGACCAAAATAGATA
>JALWMR010000222.1 GCA_027083815.1 Thiotrichaceae bacterium | reverse complement strand
TCAGGCCTGTGAGAAAGTGGGTGTAAAGCGGGTGATTCAAATTTCGGCACTGGGTGCAGATGATAAAGCCATTGTGCCTTATCACATGAGCAAAAAAGCAGCTGATGATGCTTTGCGTGGCATGGATATTGACTGGTTTATTTTGCGCCCTTCCCTGATTTATGGGGAAGGTGGTGCCAGTTTTGCACTGTTTAAGAAGCTTAGTCGTATGCCTGTTATTATGCTTTTTGATGAAGGCCAGCAAATGTTGCAGCCGGTTCATATCTCTGATGTGGTGGCGACCGTTCTGCGATCATTGGATGACGATGTGACACCGCGACAAACCATAGATGTCGTAGGGCAGGCGGCGCTTAGCTATCGGCAATGGATGCTGTTGCTGCGGGGTAATCGTTTCAGCCCTGTTTTTATCTCGGTGCCAATGAAGGCGATGATGAAACTGTCAAGGCTGGGTAAATTTATTAATCTGGCTATTTTTAATCCGGATAGTTTGCGTATGCTGGAGCAACATAATGTTTCTGACAGTGCAGCCCTGATAAAATTTTTGGGACGAAAGCCGCTTTCCGTATCGGATGGCCTGGAGGGTATTTTATGACCTATTTAACGCTTAAAACCATCCATATTATCAGCGCCTTTCTATTATTTGGCACGGGTCTGGGAAGTGCTTTTTATAAATGGCTGGCAGATCGTAATGGTAATGTAGAGCACATCGCCATTACCAATAAGCATGTGGTCATGGCTGACTACCTGTTCACCACGCCAACCATCATTATTCAGCCTGTTACGGGTGTGTGGATGACACATCTGGCACAAATTCCACTGAGCAGCCCCTGGATTGCGATTAGTTTGGGCTTGTATATATTTGCCGGGCTTTGCTGGCTGCCTGTGGTCTATCTGCAAATTAAAATGCAGAAGCTAGCGGAACAGGCGGTTAACACCCACTCAGCTCTGACAAAGGCATACTGGCGTATGACGCGAATCTGGTTTTGGCTGGGTGTGCCTGCATTTGTGGCCATTATGCTGGTGATTGTGTTAATGGTCTATAAACAGACGGGAGCAATTTGATGAAACAAACGAATCAAGCAAATCAAATAAAACAGACTTCTCTTATGCAACAGGCTTTGGGCAGGCAGTGGAATGAACTGCCAAAAGCTCTCAAAGCACATTATGAAAATGATCAATCAGGAAGAAATGTTGCTGAGGGGAAGCTCACCATAAGCTACCCGCCTTTTATGCAACTACCTCTAAATTTAATGCGGTTAATGGGTGCATTGGTCAATCGCAAAGGGAGTGATCTGGATACAACCGTTGAGCGTGTGATGAAAAATGATGAGCAGTATTGGCAGCGTACTATTTGCTTTCCTGATGGCAAAAAAATTTATTTTAAAAGCCGTTTTACCTATGATCCAGACCGCAATGAGTTTATAGAATATACGAATGCTTTATTAGGTCTTCGGATGAAAGTGCATGTTGATAATAAACAGCTTATTTATGAAAGTAATGGTTATGTTTTAAAACTTGCGGGTGTGAAAATACCGATACCCGAGTATTTAGCATTAGGTTATGCAACAATTGTAGAAACAGCGTGCGATAATCACTCCTTTGAGATGGATTTCATCTTAAAACATCCATTATTTGGTGATATTTTTTCGTATAAAGGGCTTTTTAAGACGATTTAAATGAATCAGCGCCTCCTTAAACTACTCTTTAAAAGTACACCCCCCTACTTTTTAAGGCTTTTCTCGGGTGGGAGGTAAATCAGGGTCTAACAAGCCCTGATTCAACCTTATCTCGCGTATTTTTTCCCTGTAGTCGCTCAATAAGGGTTAAGGCAAAGTCCATGGCGGTGCCGGGTCCACGAGAGGTAATGACCTTGTTATCTATCTGGACGGGTTCCTGATTAAGATCAACCCCGCTTAGATCCATTTCATTTAAAGCACCGGGATAGGCTGTTATCTTTTTGCCTTTTGCAATGCCGCTTTCAACAAGCACTTTAGGGGCGGCGCAAATCGCACCAATATATTTCTCTTCCCTGGTCAGGCGATTTATTAGCTGATGTATACGGGGGTCGGCATTCAGGTTGTCGGCTCCGGGTAAGCCACCGGGTAGCACGAGCAGATCAAAGTCCTGATCCATAACGGCATCCAGTTGTGTATCAGCAATGATGACGACACCACGAGAACAGCTTACAGGACTATCTGTCAGGCTTGCGGTGATAACATTAATGTTTGCCCGTCGAAGCAGGTCAATCAAGGTCACTGCTTCAAGCTCTTCACAGCCTTGTGCCAGAGGAATAAGTACATTTGGCATATTAATTGACTCCTGTTAATTCTTTGTAGTTTCCTCTGTTTTCTTGAGTTGCATGGATTGAACAAAACTCATGCTTTTTAAAATGTTCAATGCTTCAAATAGGGGGTAATCTTCCTGAGCCAACTTTTTTAACTTATTTTCTTTTGTTTTAGCGTCATCTGACTTGTCATCGGTTTTTACTTCACCTGCTGGGTTGGTTTCATCCAGCTTTTTCTCCTGGGGCTTTTTTTCACCGCCGGGGTTCGACAAATGACCCGTAAGATCTGCTTCAGATAATGGTGCGACTGCATCTTTTTCTTTATCCGGCTTCTTAAACTCAAGTGACTCAATAATAATATCTGGCTCGATTCCTTTTGCCTGAATGGATCGGCCAGATGGCGTAAAATAACGCGCTGTTGTTAATTTTACGGCGGTTTTTTCATCCAGCGGCAAGACGGTTTGAACAGATCCTTTGCCAAAGGATTTTTTACCGACAATGAGTGCGCGTTTATGATCTTGCAAAGCACCTGAGACAATTTCCGAGGCTGAAGCCGAGCCTTGATTAATCATTACGACCAATGGTGCGCCTTCTAGTAAATCATCAGGGGTTGCGTCATAACGCATTAAGGCATCGGCAACCCTACCTTCTGTGTAAACAATATTGCCTTTGGTTAAGAAAATATCAGAAACCCCAACCGCACCGGATAAAACCCCACCGGGATTATTGCGTAGATCCAGGATTAGTCCTTTTAATTTACCACCATTTTCTTTGCGTAAGGTGGCTATCGCATCCTTTACACCATTGCTTGTTTTTGATTGAAAACTAGAGATACGGATGTAGCCGAATTTAGGCTCAAGCGTTTTATGTTTAACGCTTTTCACTTTAATAATGGCTCTAATGATAGTAACTTTTATGGGTTGGCTGGTCCCTTCCCGAACGATAACCAAATCAACAGGGTCACCCGGTTTGCCACGCATAACCTTAACAGCATCATTGAGTGTCATACCTTTAACTGATTTGTCGTCAAGACGAATAATCAGGTCACCCGGCTGTAAGCCGGCTTTTTGTGCAGGTGTATCATCAATGGGGGCAATTACTTTAATAAAGCCATTTTCCATCCCTACCTCAATACCCAGACCGCCAAACTCACCTGAGGTGCCGACACGCAACTCGGTAAATGCCTCTTCATCTAAATAAGCTGAGTGGGGGTCTAGCCCGGATAGCATACCGCTAATAGCATCGGTGATAAGTTTTTTATCATCTACCTCTTCGACGTAGTCTTTTTTAATGCGGGAATAGACTTCTGAAAATTGTTTAAGCTGTGCCAGAGGCAATATGGGTCGGCTTGATTTGGCAGAGACGGTTAGGCCGCTTGTGCCAATAAAGCCCACACTTGCGCCAAGAAATAAGCTGAAAATGAGTGATTTGTTTTTTTGCATATGTTCTCCCGGCGTGTAAAGGGTTGGTTCCCTCGCGCAACCCCTGGCAGGCTGCTGAATTTCTACTTATACGGCACGATACTGCGTTAAAATAGACCTCAAAATGCTCATTTACTCCAGTAACCTGCGCTTTTTCGGTCGATTTTGCCTTGTCTCGCACTCGCCTAAGCGAATTTCAATAACCTGCCAAGCTGATATTACTACAAACTAATAACTAACGACACCATTTGGCCGGATTTTGGTAACTGGTGCCTTTGCGTATCTCAAAGTAAAGCCCTGTTTTTGATTGGCCGCCTGAGCTTCCTACTGCGGCAATCACCTCACCAGCTTTTACGATTTGTCCCTCTCTTTTGTATACGCTTCTGTTGTAGGCATAAAGGCTTCTATAGTTTTTATCATGGCGGATAATGATTAAATAGCCATAACCTTTGAAGCGGCCGCTAAACTCGACCTTTCCGCGTGCTACTGCGTGTACATTGGTTCCCCCCGGTGCAGAAATAATGACACCTTTCCAGGATTGTTTGCTGTTTCTGGTGCTGCCAAAACGACGGGTAATCGCCCCCCTAACCGGCCACGAGAGCTTTCCTTTCAGGGATGAGAAGGGTCTATCTGGCACATAATGCCGTGATACGACTTTTTCCGCTTTACTGTCTCTGGATTTGGTCTTTGTGGTGCTTTTTTTATTTGCAGCGAGTTCTTGCTGCCTTTTCTGTTTCTCTTTTTCTTTCTTTGCTCGCTGTGCTTCTCTTTGTTCTTTAAGGGCAAGTTGCTGTATGACGTTTTTTAAATGCTCCTCCTGTTTTATTAATTTTGCCAGAGTCTTTTCTTTGGAGTAAACAATCTTCTTTTGTTTTTTTAGGACTTGATCCTTTTCTTTAACCGTTGCTTTTAATGCAAGCTTCTTAGTGCTTTGAGATTGTTGTAGTTTTTTTAGTTTTTCTGAGTCAGCATTAATCTCTGCTTGAATGGTTTCAATTTTTTTGAGCTGTGTTTTTATGGATTTAATACGTTTTAAGCGGTGCTTGTTTAAATATTCAAAATATTTAATTGTTCTGCTGATGTCAGAGGGGTCATCCTGTTTTAGCAAAAGGCGTAAATGAGATTGTTTTCCGGAGGTATAGAGGGCCTGCATTTGTTGGGCCAGAGCCTCTTTTTGCTGATTAGTTTGCTTGCGCAGCTTATGTCTTTTTTTATTGAGTATTACAAGTCTGGTTGTCAGCTTATTTATTTTTCTTTCTGTCTGATGTAGCTCTTGTGAAAGCTTGTTTAATTTCTCTTCATAATTACGGATATTTCTTTCCAGTTTTTTAGATAACTGGCGAGAGCTGTTTAAAGATTTACTAACCGAGCTTATCTCTTTTTTTAGCTCATTCTGTTTGCTCTGATTGGTTTCAGCGAGTGCTGCATGAGTGATAAGCAGGGTGAAAATGAAAAAAATAACACCTGAGCAAGCAGATAATGTTTGCAATAAACGATATTTCATTGTTGTTGATAAAGCCCGAAGTATGTTTGGATCGCGATATTAAAGCGACAAAACGGACTAGGATTCTAGCAGTTTTTTGCTGGTCTTAACAAAGAAATAATTGAGTCAGTTTTAGATGTCTATAGATAGGTTTTCATGCAGTGTAAGTGATCTTCTTGATTAGAATGGCATTACAGTATATTATTGTATAGTTGTTTTATAATATATTGATTAACGAATACAATGACTGGATTAATTTATTTATGAGTAGTATAAATATCAAACAAGGTGCTGATTCAAGTTGTACTTTAGTTAGCGACCTTCTAGTTAGAGAAGAAGATGTTGAGGTAGCATCTCGTTCGTTAAAAGCAATATCTCATCCCTTACGTTTGAAAATTCTTTGTGTTCTTGGTGAAAATGAAGTTAGCGTTCAGGATATCGTTGAATGTGTTGGCACATCTCAAAGTAATATTTCTCAGCATCTGGCAATACTTCGTGATAAAGGCATTCTAGCTTCCAGGAAAGAGGCAAATCGTGTGTTTTATCGCGTAGGCGATGCTCGTACACTAAAGCTTATTAGCATGATGCAGGAAGTTTTTTGTTCAACGCATTAATTAGCAGCGCCACCTAAGGTGAATTATCATATTAGGCTAATACTAAGCTAAATCAGGCAATTAATCTTGCTCCTTCCTCTTAACAGTAGTTTCTCCACCAGATTTACCGACTTTTTATTAATTTTTTAAACGCAAAAGCTTTACCCAAAGCGCTACTGCGGTTATCTTACCCGCTTTATTTTATCTGAAGACACATAATGCAAGAATATATTGATTTCGCTCAAGATAACTTTCTGATCGTTGCCGGATTTTTTGTCGTACTCGGCATTATTATCAAAATGGAAATTTCCCGCCTAACACGAAAGTATAAGCAGGTGGGTGTTAACGAGGCGGTATTATTACTCAATAAAGATAATGCGCTAGTTCTTGATGTGCGTGAAGATAAAGAGTTGAAAGGTGGCATTATCAAGGGTGCCAGGCATGTTACTCTTGCAGAGTTACCGAACCGATTAGGTGAGTTTGAGAAAAGTAAGCACTCGCCTGTTTTGGTCTATTGCCGTAGCGGAAGTCGTTCAGGGCACGCTTGTCAGGTTTTAACAAAAGCAGGTTTTGAAGATGTAGCAAACCTTGCTGGTGGTATTATGGCTTGGGAGTCAGCGAACCTGCCAACGGTTAGGCGATAGTATCTATGTCTGCAGCAAAGGTGGTTATGTATGCAACACGCTTTTGTCCCTATTGCATGCGGGCAAGAAGTTTGTTAAAGAAAAAAGGGGTGGAATTTGAGGAAATTTCTGTGGGTGGCGATAGAGAGCTATGGGCAGAAATGGAGCAGCGAAGTGGTAGGAATACCGTTCCACAAATATTTATAGATGATAAACCAGTTGGTGGCTATGATGATATAGCGGCACTTAATCGAGCTGGTGAGTTAGATTCACTATTAGGGATTTAAAATGACAGACAGCAATACAACAAGTAATACAAATAACCAGGAAGAAGCGGTAAGTAGCGCAGCTGAAGCCGAGCAGCAATTTATTATTGAGCGCATTTACGTTAAAGACATCTCTTTTGAAGCGCCTAATAGCCCCGCAATATTTACTAAAGAATGGGAGCCTGATACGAGCTTAAATCTTAATACCAAAGTGACGCCGTTAGGTGATGATCATTATGAAGTGGAACTTGAAGTGACCGTGACGGTAAAAGACAAGGAAGGTAAAACGTCATTTTTAGTGGAAGTTAAGCAGGCGGGTGCTTTTCTGGTAAAGGGTTATCCTCAGGAGCAGCTTAATCATTTGCTTGCCAGCTATTGTCCAAGCCAGCTATTCCCTTACGCCAGAGAAGTTATTGCAAATCTTGTTTCCAAGGGAAGCTTCCCTGAAATGCATTTGTCACCCATTAACTTTGACGCCCTTTATGCACAACGTTTAGAGGAAGAAGCGCAAGCACAACAAGCTGCGGGTGCCACTAACGGAGCGGCTAAAGCCTAGTCCGATATGAGTGCCCTTGAGCGTCCTGATAAAATTTCGGTTTATGGGGCCGGCTCATGGGGTACTGCTTTGGCATTACAGCTTGCACGTAATGGCATTGATGTATTGCTCTGGGATTATAACCCGGAGCATACGGCGCTTTATGAGCGCAAGCGTGAAAATGTAAACTACCTTCCCGGAATTTCTTTTCCAGATAATCTTCATTGCACAGATTCTATCGAAGCAATGGTAAATCATGCGCAGAACCAGCTAATTGTTATTCCCAGTCATGGCTTTCGTTACCTGTTAAAAAAATTAAAGCCTTTATTAAGTAAGTCCCACAGCATTTTTTGGGCAACAAAAGGGCTTGAGGTTGGTACAGGAAAACTTTTGCATGAGGTTTTGCTGGAAGAGTTAGATGGTGATATCCAATATGGTCTTGTTTCTGGGCCAACCTTTGCGCTTGAAGTGGCAAAAGGCTTGCCCTCTGCCATGACAGCAGCCGCATCAACCCCTGAACTGGCGCAAAGAATTGCTTCTGCTTTTCAAGGTGGTAACTACCGCGTTTATACCTGTGATGATGTATTGGGTGTCGAACTAGGCGGTGCGGTTAAAAATGTATTGGCAATTGCCGCCGGAATTTCTGATGGGCTAGGCTTTGGTGCCAATGCGCGCGCTGCTATTATTACCCGTGGTCTGGCTGAGATTATGCGTCTTGCAACCAGCATGGGGGCCAGGAGTGAAACCATTATGGGCTTGGCAGGTGTCGGAGATTTGGTGCTAACCTGTACTGATAACCAGTCAAGAAACCGACGCTTAGGGTTGGCACTTGGACAAGGTAAGGGCGTTGAAGAGGCGATTGCAGAAATAGGACAAGCGGTAGAAGGCGCAAAATCATCCCACTGTATTGGCCTATTGGCACAACGAGCCAAGGTTGAGATGCCAATTTGTGAAGCGGTGCATAAAGTTATATATAAAGGCCTGGAGCCAAAACAGGCAGTGAAAGAGTTGCTTGCAAGGCAAATCAAGTCAGAATTCTAATTTAATCAGGGCTTCCTTAAGCGAAAAAGTGCTTTAAAAAGTACACCCCCCACCTTTTTAGGCGTTTTCTCCTTTTTAGGCGGTGTGATTACTTCTCGCACTGCGAAACATCCCTCACAGCTCCTTTTGCTGCTGATGTTGCCATGGCAGCATAAGCTCTTAAGGCTGGTGTAACGTTTCGTGGGCGTGGTGCGGGTTTCCATGCATCCTTTCCTTTAGCTTCCATCCTGGTGCGGCGCTCGCCAAGCTCGGTATCACTAATCGCTAATGATATTTTGCGATTTGGAATATCAATATCAATGGTATCGCCTTCTTCAATAAGGCCAATAGCACCACCTTCAGCTGCCTCAGGTGAGCAATGACCGATTGATAGCCCTGATGTGCCGCCAGAAAAACGACCATCGGTAATCAAGGCGCAAGCCTTGCCCAAACCTTTTGATTTTAGATAGCTTGTTGGGTACAGCATTTCCTGCATTCCAGGACCGCCTTTCGGACCTTCATAAATAATAACAACCACATCCCCTTCAACAATCTGGTCATCAAGAATGGCTTTAACCGCATCGTCTTGTGACTCATAAACGCGCGCGCGCCCTGAAAATCTCAGGCTGTTCTCATCAACGCCGGCCGTTTTAACAATACAGCCATCCTGGGCGATATTGCCATAAAGCACCGCAAGACCACCGTCTTTTGAATAAGCGTGTTCAATATCATGGACACAGCCATTGATCTTATCCAGATCAAGCGAATCCCAACGTTTGTTTTGACTAAAGGCTGTTTGCGTGGGGATATTACCGGGTGCCGCTTTGTAAAAAGTTTGCACTTCTTCTGAAGGGTTGCGGGCAATATCCCAGGTTTGTAAGGCTTCGCCCATGCTGGCAGAGTGTACCGTTGGGCATTCAGTGTGCAGCATGCCGCCGCGTTCAAGCTCACCCAATATACGGAAGACACCGCCAGCGCGATGTACATCTTCCATGTGGAATAATTGTGTGGCTGGTGCAACCTTGCTCAAGTTTGGCACAATACGAGACAGACGATCCATATCATCCATAGTGAAATCAACTTCGGCCGCATGCGCCGCCGCCAGGAGATGAAGAACCGTATTGGTAGAGCCACCCATGGTAATATCCAGACACATGGCATTTTCAAAGGCTTTAAAGCTAGCGATACTGCGGGGCAGGGCGCTTTCATCATCCTCTTTATAATAACGATGCGTTAAATCCATAATGGTACGTGCGGCGGTTAAAAATAGCTCTTCTCTATCAGCATGGGTTGCCAGTAAAGAGCCATTGCCCGGTAGGGCTAGCCCTAATGCTTCGGTAAGACAGTTCATTGAATTAGCCGTAAACATGCCCGAACAGGAGCCGCAGGTAGGGCAGGCGGAACGCTCTATGGTCAACACCTCTTCATCCGATTCTTTCGGATCGGCGGCGGATACCATAGCATCAACAAGATCAAGATGAACTTCGTGTTCATTGATTATTGCTTTACCCGATTCCATGGGGCCGCCAGAAACAAAAATAGTTGGTATGTTTAAGCGCAATGCAGCGTTTAACATACCCGGTGTAATTTTGTCACAGTTTGAAATACACACCAGAGCATCAGCACAATGTGCATTGACCATGTATTCGACCGAGTCCGAAATAATCTCACGTGAGGGTAGGCTATAGAGCATCCCATCGTGCCCCATGGCGATGCCATCATCGACGGCAATGGTGTTGAACTCTTTGGCAACGCCACCCGCTTTTTCGATTTCTCGGGCGACCAGTTGTCCCATATCTTTTAGATGGACATGACCGGGTACAAATTGAGTAAATGAATTGGCAATCGCAATGATAGGTTTGCTGAAATCATCATCTTTCATGCCTGTGGCACGCCATAAGGCACGTGCGCCTGCCATATTGCGGCCATGAGTGGATGTACGTGAGCGATATTCTGGCATGGGTCTTTCCTGAGCTTTGGATTTTATGGATAAGGATATTTTGCCACGTAAAGATAGTTAAGAACACGAAAATAAGGTGATTTGAGCGACAAAAGGGCAAAAAAGGTGGGGGGTGTACTTTTAGAGTATTTATAGAAAGCTTGATCAGGGCTCAAATTGCTCTTAATCTGCTACCGGAGCAGGATCAAGCTCTTCTGGAAGCCGCCTTAGTGGAATATCATGCCCTAATGAGCGCTGATATTTGTAGATGACATAAAATTGCTCTACAGGGGGCTTTCTTTCCAGTAAATGTGAGTAGTTTGCGAGACTTTTCTTTTCGGCATAAAAGCTTACTGCTTTCAACCAGGCCATATCATAACCGAAACGTATTATATTAAAGGGTTTGATAAAGCGCTTGCCATTGGTAGACCCGGAAACAAGAAAATAAGGTGTATAGTAGCGTTTTTTGTTGTCTGATTTGGCCTTTGAGGTGCTAATAAACTTCATTTTAATGCCCGATACACCGGTTGTGTAGGCAGATGAAACACGTCGCTTTTCTCTGCAATCCATGTCTTTTTTTGACTGAACAAGAATACGTTCCATGTTCCAGACATTATTTTGCTGTTCTGCTTCTTTGCGAAGTTGTTCTATTTCTTCATCGGTTTCGACTTTTCTAAAGTTATAATATTTCTGGAGGTATTTACCGCCAACATTGACTACCACTCTTAGGCCAATGAAGCCCGCCTTGTGTTCGCCGGGCTTATATTCACGAATTGTCATTTTATAGCTACTTTTTTGGGAGATAAATAAATTGAGCAATTTCTTGTTCAATTAAGGAATCTCTGAATAACCTAGATGAAATTCTGTAAGTCTCTAAGGCATCATATCCTAGGCGCGCTTTGAAATGAATGCTTACTGCCTTCATAAAAAGTGCAACAACGGAGATGATGCCTTAGAGGCTTACCCTGTGGGGCTTAGCCAAATTCTCAGCCTCTGCGTTATGTTCGCTCACAAGGCAATAAGCATTCTAAGCTCGCATGCCTTGATCCTGAAAATTTGGCGTTGCCAGAATTCACCTAGGTTGTTCAAAGGTTCCTTAAGGAACATTATAGAACACCGTTATCAATTAGCCAACATACAGAGGCATTTAGGCGTTACAGAATTAAACTTCTTTACGTCTCGGCATCGGGTGTTTTCAGTAAGCTGGTATGCTTAAAATAAGAATAAAGTGGCGGAATCAACAGTAACAGGATTATAACCCACATTATTTTAGCGATGGGGCTTTCAAAAAATATCCAGGGCGACCCTTTGCCGATAATCATACCTTGAGTAAAGCCACCTTCTGCAATGGGTCCAAGAATTAGACCGAGTATCAGGGCCTCTAACGAAAAGTTCAGCTTTTTGAGTAGTAATCCAAAAATGGCAAAGGCAATCATTAAGTAAATGTCAAAAACAGAATTGTTTAATGCATAAGAACCCAGTACAGCAAAAGCACTTACCACTGGGACAAGTATTGCCGGCGGTATTAGTGCGATCTTGGCCAGATAAGGCGCAACGGTTAAACCAACACCTAAAAAAACCAGATTGGCAATGAACAGTGAAATTATAAAGGGGTATGTTCTATCGGCATATTCATTGAACAAGTCGGGTCCGGGAATCATGCCATGAATAATAAAAGCTCCCATTAATGCCGCTGCAACTGAGTTACCCGGAATACCCAAGGTTAGCGTGGGCACCAGCGATCCACCGACACAGCCATTATTGCCACTTTCTGCCGCAGCAATGCCCTCGGGGTTGCCTTTACCAAACAACTCTTTGGTTCTGGAAATACGTTTTGAGATATTGTAGGAAATAAAGGCAGCAATGGTTGCGCCCTCACCGGGGAGTACACCGATCACTGTTCCGGTTCCTGACCCCAGTGCGATATGTTTTGTAATACCTTTGGGCATCGGTTCACTTTTTTGTTTTTTATGCAAGGCAGACATGTCTATTTCATGTTTTTTGCGCATGCCTGCCAGTTCCAGCATCTGGATCATGGAGAATAATCCAATCAGCGCCGGCATAAAATCAATGCCATCGATTAGTTCAATGTAGCCCATGGTATAGCGTAAACTACCAGACATATCATCTGTTCCCACTACGGCAATTATCATTCCCAGTAATCCAGCTATCAGAGCCTTAATTAGTGAGCTATTTTCATCTGCAATAGAGATAATTCCGGCAAGCCCCATAAGTGCCAGCAAAAAGGTTTCTGCCGGGCCAAACTTTAATGCCTGCTGAGCAAGTAATGGTGCAAATAACAGTAATACCAGTACTGAAAAAGAGCCACCCACAAAAGAGGCTACAACGGATACTTTTAAGGCCAGCCCCGCCTTGCCTTTTTGACTCATGGGGAAGCCTTCTATGGCCGTTGCAACCGCTGCGGGCGTACCGGGCGTATTCAATAAAATGGCAGGGATTGATCCACCATACATCGCGCCACAATAAATCCCTCCAAGCAGCATAAGCCCCATGGTTGGATCCATTGTATAAGTAAAAGGTACCAGTAATCCCACAGCCATTGTGGCAGTCAGGCCTGGCATACCCCCAATTGCCACGCCCGCGACCGTACCGAGGAGAATCGTAAAAAGGGAGATTGGCTGAAAAACAATACTGATATATTCCATCATCCTGAAAACCTCAGTTGGAGAAGGTAAAGTGTGTAGCTGTGATGTAACCTTGAATAGTCACCTAGAAGTTAAACCCGGGAAGGTTAACCGATAACAACTTTATGAATATTAAATAGACAAAAGCCAGTACTGAAACCGTCGTTATGATTATGGTTAGATAGTTTTTATAACCTAAAATGAGGGCAACAACCGGAATAAAAACCGCCGCTGAAACAAAGAAACCCAAATGCTCAAAAACCAGAGCAAAAATAATCAGCATGATTAATAGCCCAAGAAAGCGGGGGTAATGTTGGCTCAGATGCAACCGGTAATTATTCTTGTCTCTAAATAGATTAATTGCCAATTGGATAACGCTAAGTCCCCCGATAAAGACGGCAAGAAACTTTACGTAATACGCTGAGGTTGTTTTGGCGATGCCGGTGTAACTGGCGGTGCTGTTGTATAACAACACTGCCATCACGACAAAAAAAAGAAGTACTGCTAAATCAATATACTTTTTGGTCATGTCAGGTGCCCTTAAAAATTACCAGGGGGCTTTATCATAAACCGCCTGTGTATCAGCCTGAAGACCTTTTAAGTATTCGCCATATTCTTTGCCTGTCATGGGAAGCAACTGAATATTGCCTTTGGTCGCTTTGGCTTTAAACTCATCATCTGCCATTACTTTGGCAAACATCGCTTCCAGCTTATCAAGCGTAGCTGCGTCAACTTTTGCCGGGGCTACAAGACCACGCGTTGCGGTCATATAAACCTCATAACCTTGCTCTTTACTGGTTGGCATATCAGGCAGCTTGTCACTGCGTTCTTTGGCAAGCAGTGCAATAATATGTGCATCCCCCGCTTTATGCTGGGCAATCATTTGCGACAAGTTCATAAAGGCAGCATCAACATGACCACCTAAGATCCCTGCTTTCTGCTCGGTTGAACCTTTTGTAGGTAAAAGATTAAAGGTAACGCCTGCCTTCGATTCGAATGCTTTAGCTGCGAGGAAATCATCCGAGCCAATACCGTTTACCGCAACCGTTAAAGTATTTTCCTTGGCTGTTTTTGCTAAATCGCCAAGATTTTTAATTTTACTATCCTTTGGAACCACCACGATTGCCGGGTCTTGTGCAACATTGCCCAAAATACGGAAGCTATCCAAATTATACTTGGCACGCTTCGAAGCAATATGCGCCACTAGCTGAGGTGTAAAAACCAGGCCTATTGTATAGCCATCCGGTTTGGCGCGATTGATTGCTTCAAAACCTTTTTGACCGCCAGACCCGGGAATATTTTTAATGACAAATTCGTAGCCTTTATTATGTTTTTCGGCAATTTCAGTAAGCATCCTTGCTGTTCTGTCGGTTGAGCCACCCGCCTTGGAGGGCACAATAACGGTTATAGGCTCCGATGGGTAGTCACCAGCAAAAACCAGTGATGAAACAAAAAGGGTTGTTAATATTGCTAATTTAGTAAAACCTGTTTTCATTCTGTACTCTCCTTATTTTTCTAAAATCCTTATTAACCAATGACTTATATTAATATTTATCAACAAATCTTCATGAGTATAGTACAGTTTATGAATATTGATTATTCAAATCTAAAAAGAGAGATGTTTTGTTTTTTGTGCAAACTTTCTTATTTACTACTATAAGAGACTCGAATGATCCAATAATAATAACTGAGGTCTAGTCCAAATGAATATATCCAACCGTCGCTTTCCCTCCTTATTCGGTCGCGCTAAAAAACTGGAATCTCAAATCGACCAGTTTCTCGATAAGGTTACCGAAGCCGGGCTCATTTATAACAGTGCTTTGCTCGTTTATTTCGATCAGGGGCCTTGCGATGATTTTGAAAAATATTTACAGCGTATTTTGACAGTTGAAGAATCAGCAGACCGCTACCGTCGTGATATAGAAACCAAATTATATGAACATACCCTTATTCCCGAATTTCGAGGTGATGTTTTAGAGCTGCTTGAACACGTTGATGCCCTGATTAATATCTATGAAGCGAATCTATTTCGCTTTTCAATTCAAACACCTAAAATACCCAAGGTGTATCATAAAGGTTATCTACAACTTTCGGATACCGCTATTTTGTGCGTTGACTCGCTTATATTAGCTGTTCGTTCGTTCTTTAGAGATATTGAAGCGGTTCGAGACCATGTTACAAAAGTGATGTTTTATGAATCTGAAGCCGATCAG
The DNA here is from genome assembly GCA_027083815.1 of Thiotrichaceae bacterium. Taxonomy (GTDB): domain Bacteria; phylum Pseudomonadota; class Gammaproteobacteria; order Thiotrichales; family Thiotrichaceae; genus Cocleimonas. The sequence continues at coordinate 17,699 of JALWMR010000222.1, read as the reverse complement.
ATCAGCACCAGGGTTCAGCGTGAGATCTTTGCCAGCACCTTGGGCTTAGCCCGAAAAAGACACCTGGCTTATTTCATTGAGCATATTGATGAGCTTGCGAATAAAGCTGAAGATATTAGCGACATCCTCTCCATTCTCACTATAAAAAGAAAAATTTAAACATGGATATTACCCTATTGATCTTCCTGTTAAGCGGCTTGGCACTGGGTTTTGCGTTAGGCGCCAATGATGCCGCCAATATTTTTGGCACAGCTGTTGGCACGGGCATGGTTCGTTTTTATACGGCGGCTATTGTTGCCAGTATCTTTGTTATTCTCGGAGCAGTTATTTCGGGAGCTGGCGCATCGCATACCCTGGGCAAACTGGGTGCTGTCAATGCCTTGCCTGGTGCTTTTATGGCGGCACTGGCTGCTGCTATTACCGTTTTTGTAATGACTAAACGCGGTCTGCCCGTTTCCACCAGTCAAGCCGTTGTTGGCGCTATTGTTGGCTGGAATATTTTCAGTGGCAAGCCTACCGATTCAGCAACACTAACCAAAATTATGCTGACCTGGGTTGCCTGTCCGGTGATTGCTGGTTTTATTGCTGTACCCTTGTATCTAATGGTTAGACGAATAATAAGAAAAGCCAAGATTCACCTTATCCGCCTGGATGCTTATACCCGCTTTGCCCTGATAGCAGCCGGTGCTTTTGGTGCTTATAGTCTCGGCGCTAATAACATTGCTAATGTGATGGGCGTATTCGTTTCATCTTCACCCTTCACCGATTTTGTCATTGCCGACAAATTTGTTTTCACATCGGTTCAGCAGCTCTTTTTGCTGGGTGCGCTGGCAATCGCTGTTGGTATTTTTACTTATTCAAGAGGGGTAATGATGACGGTAGGACAAGATATTGTTGCCTTGTCGCCGGTATCAGCCTGGGTGGTTGTCACCGCGCATTCCCTGGTACTATTTCTATTTGCTTCGCAAGGGTTGGAGCAGTTTCTAAAAGGCCATGGATTACCGACCATTCCTCTGGTGCCAGTTTCCAGCTCTCAGGCCGTGATAGGCGCTATTGTCGGTATCGGTATTTTTACAGGAAGCACCAATATTCGCTGGCGCGTATTGGGCTCCATTAGCTTTGGCTGGGTGCTGACGCCGATTATCTCGGCTATTGTCTGTATTTTGGGGCTTTATTTTCTACAAAATATCTTTAATCAACAGGTCTATTTCTAGAAACCTTTGAATCAGGGCAATAAAGTCCATTAAAACGAGAAAAAGGCAATAAAGTGGGGGGGTGTACTTTTATAAATCATGTTATTCTATTTCGCTTGAGAATTTACCCAAATTTTAACTAATTATTGGAAAATATTGTGAGCGACGACTATAACAAAAAAAGCGACAGTAAAGTCGACTATAAAAAGACCCTGAATTTACCTGCAACCAAATTCCCCATGAAAGGAAATTTGGCGAATCGTGAACCAGCCTGGCTGGAAGGCTGGATTAAGGATGACCTCTATGGTCAGTTACGAAAAGCAGCAAAAGGTAGACCTACTTATATTCTGCATGATGGCCCTCCTTATGCTAACGGCGATCTGCATATTGGTCATGCGGTAAATAAAATTCTTAAAGATATTATTCTCAAAAGTAAGACCTTATCAGGCTTTGATACGCCTTACGTGCCTGGCTGGGATTGCCATGGCTTGCCTATTGAAGCTCAGGTCGAAAAGAAAGTGGGTAAGGTTGGTCAAAAAGTGGATGCTACCAAATTCCGCCAACTTTGCCGCGAATACGCTACTGGACAGATTGAAAACCAGAAAAAAGATTTTGTCCGTATGGGTGTTTTAGGTGATTGGGATGATCCTTATCTGACCATGAATTTCCAGACTGAAGCGGATATTGTGCGCTCTCTGGCGATAATCATAGATAAAGGCCATCTGCAAAAAGGTCAGAAGCCAGTTAACTGGTGTCTTGATTGTGGTTCATCACTGGCAGAGGCCGAAGTGGAATATGAGGACAAAACCTCTGATTCAATTGACGTAAAATATGAAGCTGTCGATCAGGCTGCATTTGCAGAGAAGTTTGGTGCACCTGCTGGCACGGATAATATTAGTATCGTTATCTGGACAACAACCCCTTGGACTCTACCTGCCAGCATGGCGGTTACGCTTCATCCAGATTTTGAATACCTTCTAATCAAAACCGAAAAAGGTAATTTGATTCTGGAAGAGACACTGCATGAATCGGCATTGGAGCGTTTTGGTCTGGAGAATCAGGGCGTACTGGGGCGTTGCAAAGGCGCTGAGCTGGAACTAATGCGAGTAAAACACCCCTTTTATGATCGCGACATGCCGATTGTTTTGGCAGATCATGTCACGACTGAAGGCGGCACGGGAGCGGTTCATACAGCAGGCGCACACGGTGCAGATGACTATGTGGTCTCCAAAAAATATAATCTTGAAATTATTAACCCGCTAGGCAACGATGGTCACTTTCTGCCAGATACCGAGCTGGTTGGCGGTCAGTTTGTTTATGGCGGCAATAAAACGGTGCTGGAGAAAATTGCTGAAAATGGCACTTTGCTGGCACAGGAAAAAATTCGTCACAGCTATCCACATTGCTGGCGTCATAAAACGCCTATTATTTTCCGTGCCACACCGCAGTGGTTTATCAGTATGGAAAAGAAAAACCTGCGTCAAGATGCATTGAAAGGTATTGATCAGGTCGAATGGATTCCGGACTGGGGCAAAAGTCGCATCTATAAAATGATTGAAGGTCGTCCCGACTGGTGTATCTCGCGGCAGCGTTTCTGGGGGGTGCCGATTCCTTTATTTGTACACAAAGAAACTGAAGAGCTGCATCCCGATACCCTGGAAATCATGGAAAAAGTAGCCCAGGGCATCGAAAAAGAGGGCATCGAATATTGGCACAGCACTAGCGCCGAAACACTCATTGGCGATGATGCCAGGGATTACAATAAAACAACGGATACACTGGATGTCTGGTTTGATTCAGGCACAACCCACTTCTCGGTGCTGGATCGTGATCCGCGCCTAAGAGACTCACCTGCCGATATGTATCTGGAAGGTTCCGATCAGCATCGTGGCTGGTTCCATTCTTCCTTGCTGACTTCGGTAGCAATGCGTGGCAGGCCGCCTTATAAAAACGTCTTGACGCATGGTTTTGTCACCGATGCCGAAGGCAAGAAGATGTCAAAGTCTGTAGGCAATGTAATCTACCCTGACAAGGTGATGAAAAACCTGGGCGCTGATATTTTACGCTTATGGGTTTCATCCTCTGATTATTCACGAGAGATCACAGTTTCAGATGAAATTCTAAAACGCTCGGCTGATGCCTATCGTCGTATCCGAAATACGGCGCGTTATCTATTATCCAATACCAGCGATTTTAATCCTGAAACTGATCTGGTTGCGCCCAAAGATATGCTGGCACTGGATCGCTGGGCAATCGCACAGGCACATAAATCACAGGCAATTATTGTCGATGCTTATGAAAAAATGCAGTTCCATCTGGTCTATCAGGAGATACTGAAGTTTTGCTCGGTCGATATGGGAAGCCTTTATCTGGATATCACCAAAGATCGTCAATACACCATGCCAGCAAACTCATTAGCACGGCGCTCGGCACAAACAGCGGCTTATCATATTTTGCAAGCTCTGGTACGCTGGATATACCCTGTATTGAGTTTTACTGGTGAAGAAATTTGGGATTCTATCTATGAAAACGCTAATAAGCCGGTTGATTATGTGGTTTTAACGCAGTGGTATGACGACCTGTTTGAGCTAAGTGACAATGAAGCACTCAGTGCAGATGACTGGGAAGAAATATTCGCGGTGCGTGTTGCCGTAAGTAAACAACTGGAAAAACTGCGTAAAGAGGGCTCCATTGGCTCCTCATTAAATGCCGAAGTCACGGTTTATGCATCTGCAGATACATTTGATGCGTTAAACAAACTAGGCGATGAGTTACGCTTTGTGCTAATCACATCTGAAGCGAATGTAGAGAAAGCGGATAGCCAGCCAGATGGTACGGTTGCTGCCGAAGGTGAAGGCATTAATAATGTCTGGCTTGCGGTTAAGGCATCTGATGACGAAAAGTGTGTGCGTTGCTGGCATCACCGCCCGGATGTGGGTAGTCATCCAGAACACCCTGAGCTGTGTGGTCGCTGTATAGAAAATGTTACAGGTGAAGGCGAGGATAGACAATATGCTTAGCTCACAACTGAAGTGGTTGTGGATCACCTTTGTTGTCGTTTTTATTGACCAGATAACGAAATGGATGGCCGAAGCCAATCTGGAGCTGGGCAAGGATGTTTACGAGGTTTTTCCACACCTCAATTTTGCACTGGCGTATAACTATGGAGCAGCCTTTAGTTTTTTGGGTGACCAGGGCGGTTGGCAACGTTGGTTTTTTGTTATCCTGGCGACCGTTGTCAGCATTATCATCCTGATTTGGCTGGCCAGACTAAAAGACTCAGAGACACCAACCGCTATTGGTTTGGCACTGGTTCTTGGCGGAGCCGTTGGTAATCTGATCGACAGAACCTTGCATGGTCGGGTCATTGATTTTATTGATGTTTACGCTGACTGGGATGTTTTCTTTCTAAATAATGGTCACTTCGCTACCTTTAATGTAGCTGATATTGCGATTAACATCGGAGCCGCTATTTTGATTTTCTCCAGCCTGTTTTCACACGCGGATGAAAAGCCAAAACCACAACAAATGAGTTAAAGTATGCCACCTAAAATCATAATTGTAGAAGATGATCCAGCCATTGCAGAGATGCTGGTTTATCATCTACAGGATTTAGGTTACCAAACTGAACATTTTGATGATGGCTTAAAAGCAAGAGCCTATCTCGCAGAGGCAGAATATGATCTGGCTTTACTGGATATCATGCTTCCAAATTATAGCGGTCTTGATCTTTGCCGTGAGCTTCGCCAGCTGCGTCCCTCTACGCCAATTATGATGTTAACCTCACTGGATAGCGAAGCAGATCGAGTTGTTGGACTGGAATTGGGAGCTGATGATTACCTCACCAAGCCGTTTAGCATGCGTGAATGTCAGGCGCGCATCAAGGCGCTACTAAGGCGCTGTGAAATTAATAACAAACCACCTACAGACGATACTACCCAGACCAAAATACAATTTGAAGAACTGAGTATTAATAGTATTTCTCATCAAGTTCATTTAGATGGAAAAGTAGTTGAGCTAACCGCGCGAGAATTCGAGTTGTTACTTTTTCTTGCTCAAAATAGCCAGCAGGTCTATTCACGAAACGAGCTACTAGATGCTATATGGGGTTATACACATGAAGGTTATGAACATACGGTCAATACACATATAAATCGGCTTAGAAAAAAATTAAAACGTTCAGATGATAAACCCCATTTTATTCAAACTGTGTGGGCCGTCGGTTACAAATTTCTGGATAGTACGGGTTAGTCTGACGGTATGTTTAAAAGTTTATACAGCCGTTTGGCGCTAGTATTACTGAGTGTATTTCTGGTAATGGCGGTACTACTTTTCTCGCTCTTCAAAGAAGCCTCTATAGGTACCCAGAATGAGGCATCTCAGCGTTTGCATCAAGATCTGGCAACAAATATAGTTAAAGATCTGGGTATCACCAGCCATGGTAAATTTGACCCCGAAATGATTAAAGAGGCTTTTCATCAGATGATGATTTTAGGCCCAACCATTGAACTTTATGTCCTGGATGATCATGGCAAGCTAGTCACTTATGATGCGCCGGAAGAGAAAATAAAGCGCCGTACGGTTGACCTTGTACCCATAAAGCAGTTTGTATCCGGCAAGGCAGACTTGCCTATTTTGGGTGATGATCCTCGTTCTTTACATAAAAAGAAGATTTTTTCAGCAGCCAAGGTAATGGCAAATAGTGACGGCAAAGACAAATTTGTTGGCTATCTCTATATCATTATTGGTGGTGAAAAATTTGATACCGTTGCTTCCGCTTTACAATTAAGTAATGCCTGGAGAATTAGTCTAATTGGTATCGCCAGCTCAATCATGTTTTTGTTGCTGGTATCCCTGCTTCTATTTTATGCCCTGACCCGGCCATTGAGGCGCCTTACCAGGGAAATTAAAGCTTTTGAACGCGAGGATTTACTTGATAATAGCCGTTATAGCCTGAATAGTAATCTAGAAAAAACTAATGAGGGAGAGCTAATATTAGATAAAGGTGGTGATGAATTAAGCCAGTTAAAACGCACTTTTCATCAAATGGAGAAGCGCATTGCAGCACAGCTTTCTCGCTTAAATAAACAAGATGAAATCCGCCGGGAGTTTTTAGCATATGTCTCACATGACCTGCGTACACCACTGGCGGGTATGAAAGCTTATTTGGAAACGCTTGAGCTTAAGCAGCAGCAAATGTCTTCTGATGAACGTCAAAATTACCTTAAAAAAGCGATCAGTAATGGTGATCGCCTGGAAGGCATGATAAACGAGCTTTTTGAGTTAACCCGCCTTGAAAGCAATCAAATTGAAATCCAGAAAGAAGAGTTTGCCATTGGTGATTTGTTGAGTGATATATATGCAAGTTTGGAAAATAAAGCACAACATGGACACGTAAAGCTACAGATTGATTGCGATAAGCCAGAAGCACTTGTGCATGCTGATATTGCCAAGATTGAACGGGTAATCCAAAACCTGTTAGAAAATGCAATTCGTTATTCACCTAATGGCGGACAAGTAACACTTAAAAGTGAAATGACTGTTGATAACAAGGTGAGACTTAGCGTTATTGATAATGGCGAAGGCGTAGATGCCAAACACCTGCCACATATTTTCGAACCTTATTATCGGGTCTCTGATAATAAAAAGCTTCAGCACATGGGCGCTGGACTCGGCCTTGCCATTAGCCAACAGCTCTTAAAACTGCACGATTCTCAATTAAAAGTAAAAAGTATCGTCGGCAAGGGAACCACTTTCTACTTTGAATTAAGTTGAAGTAGCGATAAACAGAATGCGTTTATAAAAAGTTTATAATTTGTTGAAGCGCACGTTATACATTAAACCCAATTAAGAAATAGACTTTCTCTAACAATCAACCAAAGAGGAAGTGAAATGAAAACGACCAATAAAAAAGTAACAACTTATCTTATAGGGGCAGTGATAGCCTTATCATTATTTTCAGGCTCTGCCCATGCCCAAAAAGTGACTGTGACTGTTCAAAACTTAACAAACGGATCGCACTTCACACCAGTGCTGGTTGCTGCTCACAATCAAAATACTCAGTTATTCAAAGCTGGGACACCAGCATCAAGCGCATTACAGGCAATGGCCGAGGGAGGAAACACCTCAGGCCTACAAACAGCACTAGATGGCGCAGGAGCAAATTATGACTCTGCAAGTGGCTTGTTAGCACCGGGTAATAGCTTTACATCAGCACAAATAAATACCGATGGAACCGATAATTTTTTGTTATCACTAGTAGGCATGATTCTGCCTAGCAATGATGGTTTTGTTGGTTTAAGCAATTGGAAAATACCCAGTAAAGCGGGTACTTATACACTTAATGCTCTGGCCTATGATGCCGGAACTGAGGCCAATGATGAATTATTAGGTTTGGATAATCCTGGTATGCCGGGGAATGCAGGAATCCCGGCTGCTCCCAGCGGTCATGCAGGTGCGGGTGGTACAGGTGCAGCACGAGAAGACAACAACAAACAGGTGCACATTCATCCGGGCGTCTTGGGTGATAGCAACCCAAATGGCGGCATAAGTGATTTGGACAGCCGCGTACACCGATGGCTCAATCCTGTGGCAAAAATTACCGTTACGGTTACAGACTAAGGAGGCCTATCATGATTACTCATTCAAAAAAGATCCTCCTGTCAGGGCTTATTCTAAGCTCTCTGGCCTTAGCCGCCTGTGGTGGTTCTGGCAATAAAAACTCTAAAACCACCGAAAAAGAATATAAGGTGACAGTTAGCAACCTTACGGCAAACCAGCCATTTTCGCCTGTTGCTATAATCACCCATACGCTTTCCTACAGTGCCTTCAGAGCAGGGCAGCCAGCCAGTGTTGCACTAGAACAACTGGCTGAAGATGGCAGTAACAAACAGTTACTTGATGAAGCAGGTAAAAACTCAGCCGTTATTGAAAATCACTCTGGAAAAGGATTAATTTTACCGGGAAAATCAGAGTCCGTTACTGTTTCAGTGCCACTAAAAACAACTGATTTTAAGCTTAGTATCGCCAGTATGCTGGTTAATACTAATGATGCTTTTGCGGGCCTATCAACATCCGAAATTGCTGACATGGAAGTTGGAGATAGCCTGGAAAAGCAGCTACAAGCCTGGGATGCCGGAACTGAAAATAACGATGAATCCAGTGGTGTACCGGGTCCAGCAGCTGGTGGAAGAGGTTTTGACGCAATACGAGATGACATTGTTAATGTAGTCACTATTCATCAAGGTGTTGTCACCCAGGCAGATGGCTTGTTAACCTCAAAACTGAATGCATCACATCGTTTTGATAATCCGGTGGGTTTACTGCGCATTGAACGTATTAAGTAAACCAGCATCACCTGTCCTGTTTTTCTACAGGGCAGGTGAATCATGCTAAGATAAATAAGTAGTAAGAGTCTCTGTAATAAGGTACAAGAAAATGCTAATACTAAAAAGTAACGATATAAAATCAAGCGAAATCACCGATTATGACGTTTATCAGGATCGTCGAAGATTTATGAAAAACGCGGCAGGAATTGGGATTGCAGGGGTAAGTGGTTTGCCCATTGTAGAAGCGCTGGCAAAGGGTACTGCTTCGCCTTATTCTACGAGTGAGAAGCCAACTGAATATGAGGCGATTACAGAATATTGTAACTTTTATGAGTTCGGTACAGGAAAGTCTGATCCAGCAAAGAATGCACACAGTCTGGTTACTTCACCCTGGAATGTGGTGGTTGAAGGTGAGTGCGAAAAACCCGGCAAGTACAGCCTGGAAGACCTGCTCAAGCCCATGAATATCGAAGAACGCGTTTATCGTTTTCGCTGCGTTGAAGGCTGGTCGATGGTGATTCCATGGATGGGGTTTCAGCTTAGCGATTTGATAAAGCGGATGCAACCAACCTCTAAAGCAAAATACGTTTATTTTGAAACGTTGCTCGATCCTGAACACATGCCAGGACAAAAACGAGCGGTACTTGATTGGCCCTATGTAGAAGGCTTGCGTATGGACGAAGCAATGAACCCTCTAACCTTAATGGGAACGGGCATCTACGGCAAAGATTTGCTCAACCAAAATGGCGCGCCTTTACGTTTAGTTGTACCCTGGAAATACGGCTTTAAAAGTATCAAGAGTATTGCCAGGATACGTTTCCTTGAAACGCAGCCGGTTAATTCCTGGCAAAAAGCCAATAAACATGAGTATGGATTCTTTTCAAATGTGAACCCCAATGTATCGCACCCACGCTGGAGTCAGCGCAAAGAGCGTCGTATTGGTCAGTTCCGTAAAATAAAAACCCAAATGTTTAATGGCTATGGTGAGCAAGTGGCTTCCTTGTATAGCGGCATGGATTTAAAGAAATACTTCTAACACGGCCTAGCAGGCTGTTGAATTTCTACTTATGCGGCACGATACTGCGTTAAAATAGCCCTCAAAATGCTCATTTACTCCAGTAAACTGCGCTTTTTCGGTCGATTTTTCCTTGTCTCGTACTCGCCTAAGCGAATTTCAACAGCCTGCTAGAAGAGTTTCTTAAACGGATAACTTAACGAATCAAATAATAACAATTATGCAATTACCAGAACCCTACTTTACACGCGTTTTTAAGCCTGTCTTATTTATACTATTGCTCTCGCCGGCACTCTATTACGGGGTTGCTTTTTGGCAAGATCAACTGGGAGCCAACCCGCTGGAAGCCATTATCCGCGGTTTGGGCGACTGGGGGCTTAGAATCTTGCTGATTACCCTGCTGGTTTCGCCTTTGCGACGCGTATTAAATTGGCCTCAGGTGCTGCGAACACGTCGTATGCTCGGTTTATTTGCCTATTTTTATGTCGTTTTGCACTTGCTAGGCTACCTATGGTTTGACCAGTTTTTTGACTGGGAAGAAATCTGGTTTGATATTCTGGAACGACCCTTTATTACCGTTGGCATGATTGCCTTTGTTTTATTAACGCCTTTAGCGATAACCTCCACTAAAGGCATGATTCGTCGCCTGGGAAAGAAATGGAAGCACCTGCATACGCTAATTTATCCTGCTAGCATCCTTGCTGTTCTGCATTTTTGGTGGATGGTCAAACTGGATAAAAGAGAGCCGCTTATTTATGCCTTTATATTAGCGATTTTGCTGGGAGAACGGCTATTTAGAAAGGTACGGAGCACAAAAAGGTATACTTCATTAAGGAGACACTGATTAAGTCCAATAAATTCTGGCAACGCCAAATTTCCAGAATCAAGGCATGTGAGCTTAGAATGCTTATTGCCTTGTAAGCGAGCATAACGCAGAGTCTGGGAATTTGGCTAAGCCCCACAGGGTAAACCTCTAAGGCATCATCTCCGTTGTTGCACTTCTTGTGAAGGCAATTAGCATTCCCTGCGAAGTGCGCCTAGGATATGATGCCTTAGAGGCTTACAGAATTTTATGGGACTTAATCAGTGTCTCCTTAACAGAATAATAACTTAAAAGTACACCCCCCACCTTTTCCCCCTTTTCTCCATTAGGATGCATCTACAAACGATATGAGAACGTAGTTATCTTCTGTTGTACAATTCATAGAATCAATTCAGGGAAGCACTATGATTATGCTTAGAATCTCAGAGAAAAAACAAATTCTTGCCTCATTACTTATTCTGGCTGGGTTAACCAGCGTCACTTCATATGCAAAGGTTCCGGGGATTACCACAGGTGAACAGTTGCAGGCCGCTGCTGAAAAACGTACCAAAATAATAAGCACGGCCGATTTAAAAAAAGCGCTTGATGAAGACCTTGATATGGTATTAGTCGATGTGCGTTTGCCCTCAGAAGTTACGGCCATGGGCGGCTCCATCAAGGCACAACAAAATGTCAATATTCCACGCGGCTGGCTGGAATATCGCATTACCCGTGTTGCATTAAGCAAAGATACCCCCATTGTCGTTTACTGTGGAGCAGGTATTCGCACCCCGCTGGCTGCAGACACCTTGCAAAAAATGGGCTATACCAATGTAAGAAATTACTCAGCTGGGTATATCGGCTGGAAAAGAGCAGGTTTACCCATAGCGAAATAATATTGAAGGAGAACAATTGGCTAGCCCCAGGCTAAGCAATTGTTTTTCTCCTTTACTGTGTTCAAGCTCCACTCTATGATACATAGAGACCTTTGCACGAAAGATATGACGGATAAAAACTAGCGTAATTTTTCTCTCGTCATACTCTCATGCAAAGGTCACAAATAGAATTGAACAATAATTATCCGGAGCTTAAACGCGTGACCACAACTTATTTAAATAACAATTCAAACAACACGCTTGATAACAGTATCGAAACCTATCCTATTGAACAGCCCTTTAAAGCGCCTTTAATTATCACAGCGTTGCTGGTGTTTTTACCTGCGTTGGCAATTTATTGGTTTTTTGGGGATTCCAGTAGTTTTCCTCGTAGTTTAAAACTGTTCTTCGGAAACTGGATTTCACCAATTATTTTGTGGTTCTTCGCCGCCAGTTTTTTGCACTTGTTACAAAAGCGCTCCAAATTAAAAAAAGAGCAGCAACAATCAGAAACAATTGCCCGGAAGATTTTTCCTGCACTTGTCAATGAGCAACTCATTACACCCGATGACAGCGACTTTATAAACAAACTGAAAAAATCGGCTACAGATCATAATATTCAAGCTGATAACTTATTGTTATCACGCTTAACCTTGTTTTTAAAACATCCTGACAACACCATTGATGAAAACTTTGGCCTAAAGGAAAGAGAGCAATTAAAAGGCTCTTATTCACTTTCGCGTTTTATGGTCTGGGCAATCCCTATTCTCGGCTTTATTGGTACAGTATGGGGGATCAGTAACGGCATCGCTCATTTTTCTGATGCCATGACCAGCACCAACTCAGTGACTGATGTTTCAGCAATGCTTAAAGAAAATTTGCCCCTGGTAACCAACTCGCTAGCCACCGCTTTTGATACCACGTTGCTTGCCTTGTTACTCAGTATTCCCTTAATGATGCTAATGATCTCGCTGGAGAAAGATGAAGAAGCTTACCTGATTGATCTGGATGAGCGCTGGTTCCATGACATCAAGCCCTTATTATCTAAAGGCAGTGTCAATACCGGTCAGTTGGTTAATACAGGCGAAGCAGTAATCATACCCACAACAACCGCAGGTACAAGTGAGAGCAGCACACAAAGCACTCCGGCCGTTGCCAAAGAAATAAAACAGCTTAGCACCCAGATAAAAGCGTTGCAGGAAACAATGGAAGACCTGTATGAATCGGTGTTTGCCGCTAAACTAAACTCAGACAAGAATAACCATTAAACCGTTATCATCATAATTTGCCATGAGTTTAAAAGCCGCCCGGTATGCCCGCCTAAATGAGACGAAACTGGAAATCAGCCTGTTTCCCTTTTTGAGTATTTTCTTATGCGTTATGGGCGTGCTGTCTTTTATTAATGTGTTAAGCAGCTTTAGCGCTCCGCAGAAAATTGAAATGACGGCTCAGCTTGAGCAAGGTTATAAAGTTGCTTATCAAATTTTCAGCTTGCCTGATGGTATTATTCGTGTCCCGCCGACAAAACATCTAAAGCTGCTTCAACAAGCAGTTAAAAATTCAAAGACGGTAGATCAGGGCTATGTAGAGGTTATTGATGAAATAATACGCCAGCGCGAACAAACGATGAGCAGGCTGGAGAGAATTGTACACAGCAAAAAAAACTCAATTATGAATGCTGCGGTAGAGCCTGATGTCGATGATATTCTGGATACCATGCGTAATATTCGCACCTTGAATGAAATTGCACTTAAAACAAACTATCTTTATGAGGAATTTTTGCTGTTTGGTATTTATCCCAATGGTGGTCAAGCTTACCAGAAAATTCGTGATGTAATGACCCTGACACAGGATGCCCGCGCCATTAGTATTGGTCTGGAACCTTTAGACTCGAACTGGACTCTAAACTTAAAGCCTCGAAGAAAATAGTAGCCGAATGAAAAACCTAATTAGCCTGGACTCATTAACCGATATTGTATCCAACTCCGTTGGCATACTGATTATATTTGCGGTCATTAATCTGATTCACGATAACAATAAAACCTTCCAGCTTGAAATTCCTATCGAACACGCTACTGAACTTAGCCCTGTTTTCTTTATCAGCAAAGATGACCGAATAATAAAATTGGATACTGAAACCATTTTTTCTAATGCAGCACTTCAGGCAACCAGTGGAACAGCAAGAAATAAGCGCCTTTTCCCACTGAACTATGCCGGCCTGCTCGGTAAGATCGACAAAGACAAAGGCATCTCCTTCTATGCACGCGATACCAGCAACTGGGAACCGTTTCAAAGTCTGGATAAACGCAGTTCAACATTAAAAGATGAGTTGAGTGCGCTTAACCCGAAAAAACAATATGCATACTTCTTTGTCTATGATAACAGTGAAGATGGTAGCAATATCGGCAGTGGCTTTGAAGCCTTCAGGAAAGCGCGTGAATACCTTAAAACTCGCTTTGTAAAAACCGGCTGGCAACCGGTCAATAGCGACTCTCCAGCACATCTATGTGATCGTAGCTTTAGTCAGGCATGTACCTATTTGCCATCTTATCTGGGTGGAAAATGAACAAACCTTTTACCTTACTCAAACAAAGCTGGGACTTGCCTGAAGATGCCTCCCTTGAGGATCTTCTTCAGGAAGCCAGAAAGCGTTTAAAAAATGATCCGGACAATCCTGAAATATTATTTGCTATTGCCGAAATAGAGCGCCATTTGGGCGATCAAAAAGCCGCTAATAAGCAATACCATGATGCCATAATAGCCAGCGAGGAACGTACCTGGCAACGTGGCGACCAGCTGGTTCAACGCTTAAGTAAAAAACGTGACCATAGCCGTGCCCGGTTTATTCTTCTCACACTTGCTCCCTTAATTGCGATAGCCTTACTTATGGGTCTCGGCTGGAAGGCGCTTAATAAGGAAGAGCCACTACCCGCTGATGCTGATCCCAATAAATTTGCCTTCACCCAATGGCTTGCCAAACAGCAAATGGTGCAAATAATGACCACCTTGCAACAGCAAAACCCTGAGCTCACATTCGACTTTAGCCGACCCGCCAGCACACGCTCACAAAGCCCAATGGAATTTATGCAGTCTTTAATGCAGCCAGATGCCATTCAAAAACTCAAACGTGAGCAACAACGCGCGGCCAATAAAAAAGGGCCGAAGGGTGATGGCGGCCCGGCTTTTCAATGCACTCAGGAAGCGCCGGTACAATGTAGCCCTGCCGATATTCCCAGCGCCCCCGGAGAGCGCCGTGAAGAGGTTGTTTTGCTAATGGAGGCGTATCGCTCTATTCTTGAGAATGAACATGACTGTGAAAAACTGGAAAAATCAATCCAGTCAATTGGCAGGCAACTTGACTGGCGAAAATCCGAGAGCCGAATAAAAGCCGATCTGGAAGACTTTGCGGTTGAGTGTTTTTACCGCCAGAAAAATGTCGCTAAAACCATTGAGCATGCCCGTAAATTACAATGCACCGGTGATGATGGTTATATTAATAGTGTCTACTGGTATATGACGGCTATCACCTATCACGCTGGAGATAAGGAAAAAGCACGGACTGCCTATCAATGTTTTAAAGAGGCAACTGCTTATATTGAGAAATCCGATCAGTTCGGCCCCGCTTACATTGCGTCACGTCATCGTGAAGCTGGAGCACTCGCCTGGCTCTATTTTGATGATCTGGCTACCGCAACGGGCGAACTTGAAAAAGCGCGCAGCTTTCTAAAAAAAGTACGTAACAAAACAGCCTCTGTATTGGAGGTAGCCGGTGAAATTGACCTGGATCTGCTGGAAACCTATGTGACCGCCAATATAGACCAGGAAACCTTTGCTGAGCTCGTAGAAGAAATCAACTCAAGCGGTCGCTTAACCGATGGCTATAAACAAATTAAAGACGCCCTCGTAGCCATCTATTACTTGCAAAATCACAAAAATAAACAGGCTCTTGTAGCCTTGAACAACCTCTCGAGCCGTTTTAAGCTGATGCCTGAATTCATTTGTGGCTGGGATTGGAGCGGCTTTCGTCGAGGCCTAATGGATTCAATTCAAAACGATGATATACGCAAACAGGCAATCGCTATTGTTGATGCAGCAAATTGTTATGAAGAAATACCCATGAATCAACGTATCAAGCAAAGCAATGCTGTTGCCCGCTGGCTGAAGGAGCATTGATATGAAGCGCACAATCAACAGTTCTGAGAAAAGCCCTAAAAAGTGGGGGGGTGTACTTTTTAAAGCATCCTTTCGGGCGATAATAATAACCAAGGGGAGTATTTATGCTAAATAAAGTGATACTCGCCCTGATTAATAGCCAAACCTATGCGCCAAAGGCAATGGAAAGTGATGCTCTTGAGAAAGCTGCAAGCTACAAAGGCTGGATTTATCCATTTAGATACCTGCTAGCGCTGCGTTATCTTAAAATTAAACAGGGACTATTAAAAGCCTATCGGGATAACAAGATTTTTCCGGTATCCGAGGATGAGTTTAAAGATGCGCTTATCAAGGCACTCTCGAAACGCCCCGCCTGGTTTAAACGCTTACCGCTACCTGCCTTATTATTCAAATCATCCTTGCTTTACCCTGTTTTATTAGCGGGTCTGGTATTGGGTGCCTTGCAGCTAAACGAATGGTATCACAATAAAAAGATAGGCAATGTGTTAGCTAACCACCTGCCTTATTACAGTGATTTGCTACATCGTAAATTATTGCTTAAGCATAATGATAGACCTTCATTGGCAGCCAAACTTGAAAAAACCATCGAGGCTGAAAAGAAAACAATACTTGCTGAGCTGCCAGAAAAAGACGGAGTTCGCGCCCTGGTTGCAGAGCAGCTTGATAAACTAAAAGACCCGGATGCTGATAGCGAAGCTATTATGCTCGGCTTTAAACAAGTTAATACATTGTTTGATAAAAAAGGCATCCCTTTTTATCTAACGCCCAAGTCATTTACCTTGCCCTGTTCTTCTTTAATTGATGCACCCGTCGAAGAAATGATGATGCTTAAAAAGCTCGAAGAGCTAATGAGTAAAAATAATCCGCAGCGTTGTCGAACCACCATGATGACAAGCTATAAGGTGAACCAGCGTGATCGCTTAATGTATTCTGAAAACGATAAAGCTGCAATTGAGCTGCCCCTGTTTCAGGTTGAGCGTATTGATAAAGTGCCTGCTATCGACAGTGCTTTGGGGCTGACCTTTAAAGAGAGAGGCATTGGTTCGATTATCCTGAATGATAGAATCAGGCGTTTTGCCGAAGAGTCTGTTCTACCTGCCCTTACGTTTCAGGGTAGAAACTATATTATTCCTTACTGGATGCAAGGCTACTACGAAATTGAAGAGGCTATCACCAAGGGCTATAAAAAAGATCTGGAAAAGATTTACCCTAACAAGGCAGAGCGATTAAAGGTAAAAAAGCTGGTAAAGAAGCTGATTAAAGATAAAACGCGCATGCAAAATGCCAAAATGCAACAAACGCTCGAAACAACTGCAACGAATACATCCAACAATATTTTTGGCAGTGGCTTTGATGCCATAAGTGTTTTACTGGGCAAGCTGGATAAATCCCAAAAATCTGCTAAAGAAAACAAGCCTGATGTGAGTTCTATTAGTCGCTCAGAAAGCCAAAAACTATTGGCCAAGCTCAATGCTGTGTTATTACCCAGCATTGAATATCATGAAGCCTACCATCAGATAGATAAAAAACACTGGAAAAAGCCCGCCTGGATTAAAACCACGTTTAAAGAAGAGCTGTCTGATGCAGGTCTTGACCATACTCTGGAAGAATTAGGTGCTTATCTTGCCCAGCTCGCCAACACCCGTCAAGGTCACAATATCTGGTTGAGTAAATTGCTGATATTTTCGCTTAACCCCATGACCAAAGGGCAAGCTGAATATTATGCATCGGGTATTATTCTCTCTACACTGGATTCTTTAAATAAAGGTCTGCCTATGAAGCCAAGCTTTGACATGAGTGTCGATAAGAAAACAGAAATCTACTCATCTCTTGTTACACTGGATGAAAAACAGATAAAAAACCTGGCAAAATATGCTTATGAAGTCTTATTTGAACGGGAAGTACCGATTCTCAAGTGAGGCCTTTGCATGAGAGTATGGTGAGAGAAAAATTAGCGTAATTTTCCTGATTTTTTGTAGATTTGAGGGTAATAGCAGGGCTATGACCGAAAATATACGAAAAAACAGGGGAATTTATTCGGCAAACAACGCCTCACCCTAACGGGTCAGCTAAAGCTGTTGTCTCGCGTTGCTCGGCTAAGCAATTTTTATCCGTCATATCTTTCGTGCAAAGGTCTCTAAGTAAAGAAATAGCTTTTAATACAGTTTAAAAGTACACCCCCCCCTACTGCTGTCCCACAGTTTATAATTAAAAGACGAGCCTCATTTGAGGTTCCCTTTTTTTATGCCTCGGGGAATCTGGTTTTAATATCTGTCGTAGACTCTTTCGCTCAAATAAATTGAGCTGAATAAC
>JALWMR010000221.1 GCA_027083815.1 Thiotrichaceae bacterium | reverse complement strand
ATATGGAAGTACACCCCCACCCTTTTTTTGGCTTTTCTCTGTTTCACTCCAAAATAAGGCTACCAGTCATTATAAAACCGCTAACTTTTTCGTTTGGCATCCATGACATGCGGTAGTTGAGCAATTTTTTCCAGTATTTCAAAGAGTTGAACCGTGTCTTCGATTTGAATCGAAATATCAAGCAATGAAACTAACTCGGTATTACCCCGTCGGGTGCTGATGCTGACAACATTGATTTGTTTTTTTGCAAGTACCGTTGCTACATCACTGATTAAACCGGGCTGGTTAAAACCGGTGACTTGAATATCAACCGTATAAGCCGTTGTTTCAGTTCCCCAACTTGCTTCAGCAAGCCGTGCTGCTTTTTCTTCTCCCAGATTTTTCCTATCAATATTGGGGCAATCAATACGATGAATGGTGATGCCGCGCCCAACGGTGATGTAACCAATGATCTCATCGCCTGGAACCGGTTTGCAGCAGTTAGCGATTTCAACCAATAGATTACTAACGCCCTGTATTTTAATGCCACGATCATCGTGATTGTTTTTAAGGTTGATTTTGCGAAACTTGACCTCTTCCTTACGCGGCACATCCAGAGCAGCAGTGAGCTGCGACACACTAATATCACCACGACCCAAGGCAACCAGAAATTCTTTTTCAGATTGCTGGCGAAAGCGTTTTAACAGGGGTTCAAAATCAATTTTTTTAAGATTAAGGCGGTGCTTTTCCTGCTCGATAATATCCAGTCCGTCTTGTCTGTTTTTAGCATGATCTTGTTGGCGAAACCAATGACGAATCTTACTACGAGAGCTAGATGAACCAATATAACCCAGCGCCGGGTTAAGCCATTTGCGCCGGGGTTGCTCAGCTTTTTGTGTGATAATTTCAACCTGATCGCCATTATTCAACTTGGTATCCAGCGGTACGATCACGCCATTGACTTTTGCTCCTGTACAACGATGCCCAACACTGGTATGCACGGCATAGGCAAAATCGAGCGGCGTTGAACCTTTAGATAAATCCAGAATGTCGCCTTGTGGTGTGAGCACAAAAACACGGTCTGGAAATATTTCAGCGCGAAAATCTTCCAGCAACTCACTATCGTCTTCGGTTGTTTCCAGCAAACGGCGCAATGATCCGACAACGCGCTCCATGGCGGCATCTTGTCCACCGCCTTCTTTATAACGCCAGTGGGCGGCAACACCCAGCTCAGCAAATACATTCATGTCATGGGTTCGGATCTGTATCTCAACATAACGACCTTGCGGACCAATAACCACTGTGTGCAAGGACTGGTAGCCATTTGGTTTGCGGTTGGCAATGTAGTCATCCAGCTCTGCCGGAACATGTTTCCATTGTTCATGAACAATACCTAGCGTGCTGTAACATGTTTGCACATCGTCCACAATGACGCGCACCGCCCGCAGATCATACAGCTGGTCGATGGAAAGATGCTTACGCTTCATTTTTTTCCAGATACTGTAGATATGTTTGGGGCGGCCAAAAACTTCGGCCTTAATGCCACTTTTTTCCAGCAACGCTTGCAGGTTCTGGGTAAAGGTTTCTACATAGGCTTCACGCTCAATGCGTTTGGCATCCAGTGATTTGGCAATTTGTTTGTAGGTAATTGGCTCCAGATAGCGAAAAGCAAGGTCTTCCATTTCCCATTTTATCTGGCTAACACCGAGGCGATTTGCCAGGGGCGCAAAAATATCCATGGTTTCCTGTGCAACAGCACGGCGTTCACCCAGATCGGCATTGCTTAAAAGTCGTAAGTGCTGCAAGCGCCAGGCTAGATGGATCAGTACCGCACGTACATCATCCACCATGGCGAGCAACATGCGGCGCAAGCGTTCGGCCTGTTCCGGCTCGGATGTTTCACCGTCACTTTGTGATTTAAAATTATGCAGCCAACGCATGTTTTTAACCAGCAGGGCGATGGTACTACTAAATTGCTCAGCTATTGTTTCTACCGAATAGGTATCCGAAAGACGCACATCGCTGAGGACAGCGGCTATCAGAGTCACTTGATCGACTTGCAGATTGCGTAGTATATCGGCAACATCCAGACTTAAGGGAATATGGCTATCGCGGTCGATCGCTGCGACATCCAGCATAAGGTCGATGGCGTGTATCAGTTGCTGGTGATCGTCGTCGCTGTCACTGATCCACAATCGCTCAATCCACTCATCGCGATTGCGATCGGTAGTATCGCTTAGTTGACTATGTTGCATGGTTATTGCACACGTTGCTTTGATTTGCCCATGATCTTCATCTGAGAACTTTTATTGGGGTACTTTTAATCCGCTTAATAACAGTTAAGAGATATTTAAAAGTACACCCCCCCACTTTTTAGTGTTTTATACATTCATTATCTCATAATTGCCTGATTTTGTCTTCCAGTTGATTTAGGTGGCGGATAACAGCGCTGGGGTTTTTTCCTCCCGGCCAGGGTTTTAATGCCGGATTAAACCAAATAGCATGCAGGCCAGCGTTATGTGCACCCAATATATCTCGCTTGGGGTCATCACCGACATACACCATTTCTTTTTTTTTGCTATTAGCAAGCTGTAATGCCTGATTGAATATATCCTGATGCGGCTTGGCGACACCGGCTGCCTCTGAAGATAAAGCAAAGTCAAAAAGATGCCCTACTCCAATATGGTTAACATCTGCATTACCATTACTAATCACACCTAAAGTAAATCGCCGTGATAATGACTCAAGAATATCCAGTGTGCCATCAAAAAAGGTGACATCGTTACGTGCCAGCCAAAAAACTTCAAATCCGGGTTCAACCAGTGAATAGTCATAGCCAAATTCGTCTGCCAGTTTTTCCATCCAGCATTTGCGTAGATAAGTCAGGTCATGTCGCTTGTCCTGTTGGGCTTTCATAAAGGCGCTACGATGTTCTACCAACTCCACCTCACTATATTTTTGAGTGATCTTTGGGTAATATGTTTGAAGCCATTGATAGAAGGTTTGCTCGGCGCGCCTGATAACCGGATGGCATTCCCACAGAGTGTCATCAAGATCAAAGGCGATACATTTTATTGTCATGGAAGAATTATATGGGCATTTTTAAAGATTCAATAAAAAAATTATTGATGATTTCTGTGCTTCTGTTTTCAACAAGTGATGCCTTTGCCAAAACAGTTGTGCTGGTACACGGCTTTATGACCGATGGCATGTATTGGCGTAATTCAGGTTTTACCGTTCCACTGCTTCGGGCCGGCTATGCTGATGGCGGCAGTTATACTTTTAGTCCCTGGGGTATGATGATACCCCGCCCTATTGGCAAGCCAGCCAATGTATTTTATACGGTAAATCTGCCTTCCGAAACCAATTTGCAAACACAAGAGGCCATCCTTGCCCAATATTTGAATCATATTTATACTCAAAGGCAAGAGCCCATTACCTTGCTAGGTCATTCTGCTGGCGGGCTAGTTTCAAGACTTTATCTGCTTGACCCTTATCGTGTGCCGATCAATGGCCTAATAACCATTGCAGCGCCGCACTTAGGAACGCCTGCGGCAAATGTTGCTTATCTGGCAGGTAATTCACCTATCGGCATGATGGCAAGCATGGTTGGTGGTGATAGTTTACAAGATGCGCGCGGCTTGTTTTCTGATTTAAAAGAGGAAAAGCCGGGTAACTTTCTTTATTGGTTAAATCACCAGAGGCATCCAGATATCTTTTATGCCTCAGTTATTCGAAAAAACGCATCCATCTCCAGGCCGAACAAGTTTGATTATATAGTGCCACCCATGAGTCAGGACATGAATAACGTATGGGCTTTAAAAGGTAGATCGGCCGTTGCTTTGAGTGATGATAGCCATTCGATTAATGGTAAAGATGGTTTAATCGCATTGGATATTTTATGGCGTATTCCATGAGTGTTAAACCCCTCAAACCGACTATAAAAACTCGCAAATCCAGATTGGCCACCAACAGTCATACACTTTACCCTGCTCAACTAAGAATTCCAGGATGATATAGACAGCGATTTTTGATAAATGATTGAAATTCGCTTACACTATGCCCTCTCCACAAATACCACCCGAGGAGAAGGTTACTGTCTGGATAGGTTTTTACCATCTCAGTGATATTGGAGGATAGCACTGGCTATTTATACTTAGCGTTTAATAGCAAGTAACCAAATTTAACCCCGAGCTCGTCTCGGGGTTTTTATTTAGAGATCGCCTCTTGTTCATGCTGAATTCAAGTTTCTGTGATACAATCGGGCAAACAGGCGTTTTACGCGCGGGCTTTTTTAATAAAAAACAATAACTTTATAGCTTATGTCATCTTCGATTAAAATTTTTGGACACGATCCTCTTGCCATTACTATTCCCATTTCTTTGTTATTTCATGTGGGTATTATTTATGGTCTGGGTATTGAATTACCCGACCCTCAGGAGGCACCAAAATCGCCGACCTTTGACGTCACAATGGTAATACCTCAAGACGCGAAAACACCGGATAAAGCTGATTTTATCGCCAATAGCAATCAGATTGGCAGTGGCAGCAAGGCAAAGAAAAGTCGAATTAAAAGCCCATTTGCGGCCGATGAGACCAATATGAATAATGGTGACGAGTTATTTTCATCAGAAAAAACAGTTGCCCAAATAGTACCCAAACAAAAGCCAGAGATTCTTACCACTAAAGGCAAAACAAACAAGCGAGTTGAAAAACTGCCAGAAGAAAAACCTCAGGAGCAAACAGTCGCTACAACAGTTGAGAATTCAGATAAAACAGAAGCTATTCGAAAATTAATGGCCGAGATGAGCAAGCAGGAAGAGCGTTATGCAAAACGTCCCCGGATACGCTTTATCGATTCGCTAAGCGCAAGAGGCTCCATTGAAGCGGAATATATTCATAACTGGTCCAAAAAACTAGAACGCATTGGTAATATTAACTTTCCTAAAAAGGCGTTGGCACTGAGCTTAAGTGGTACACTCATTTTAAACGCTACCTTAGATAGAATGGGAAGAGTAGTAGAAATACAAATTTCAGTTTCATCTGGATCAAAAGTTCTTGATAAAGCGGCAATTAAAATTGTTAAATTAGCCGCACCCTATGAGCCACTACCTAAGAAAATTCGCGAAAAGTATGATCGACTAAATATCACTCGAACCATTATCTTCCACCAGGGCAATGATGGTAAGGCAACATTTTATTCTAAATAAAAGGGATTGATATGCAACAGAAGAAAGAAGGCAAGGATGACAGTTTTCTTCAAAGTCAGTTTTTAATTGCAATGCCAGGTCTAGGAGATCCCTACTTCGAACAAACTGTAACGCTGATATGCCAACATAATGAAGATGGCTGCTTTGGCTTAACCATCAACCGACCCATGGATGTGACGGTTAAAGATTTATTTGATCAACTTAAAATCCCGGCAGAAAATGATACATCGATTCAGGGCATCAATGCACTGAGGGGAGGCCCCGTTCAGGTTGAACAGGGCTTTATTATTCATGATAGCTCTACTGATAAAACATGGGAAAACACCCTAAAAATAAATGATGACCTCTCTGTTACCGCATCCAGAGATATTCTTTTTGATATTGGAGCGGGTAAAGGCCCAGATAATTTTTTATTAGCCCTGGGTTGCGCAAGCTGGGCGCCAGGGCAAATGGAGCAAGAAGTATTAAGCAATTCCTGGTTAAATTGCCCTGCTGACAAAAAAATCATTTTTGATACACCTTATGAGAAACGCTGGCAGGGTGCTGTTAAGACAATGGGTATTGATCTTAATTTATTAAGTGATGTGGCCGGACACGCATAACTGCAATGAGTGTTGTTATCGGCTTTGATTTTGGTTTAAAACGCACCGGCGTGGCAGTGGGGAATACCTTAACAGGAAGTGCATCACCCGAGTGTACTTTAATCAGCAAAGATGAAAAACCGGACTGGCAGGGTATAAGCCAATTGTTTGAGGCCTGGAAGCCTGAGCAACTAGTAGTTGGTATGCCAACTGAACTGGATGGTAGCGAAAGCCCACTAAAAAAACGAATAGAACGTTTTTGCAACCAGCTAGAAGGTCGCTATCAATTACCTGTTGATCAGGAAAATGAGCAATTTACATCTATAGAAGCAGCACAACGTTTAAAAGAGTTACGTCAAAGCGGTCGCAAAAAGAAAGTCACCAAGGATGAAGTGGATAAAATTGCTGCAGCCATTATTCTGGAAAACTGGATGCAAAAAAGAGGACACCGCTAGCTCGGATAGCTAGCAACAGTAAAAGGGCTTAATACCAAAATGAATACCATAAAACCATTGGAACAACCATTAATACCCAATCTGGATATTGACGCACTGTTGCAAGATATGTCGAATGAGCTTCGTCAGCATATTCAGAAAAATAATATTAAAAAACCGGTTATGGTTGGCATCCACACGGCGGGGGTATGGATTGCCCAGCGTTTGCATGATTCTTTAAAAATCGGCGAGCCCTTAGGTGAATTAAATATTAGTTTTTATCGAGATGATTTTAGCCGTATCGGTTTACACCCACAGATAAAACCTTCTAAATTACCTTTCAGCCTTGAAAATAAAAATATTATTTTGGTTGATGATGTACTATATACTGGGCGCACAATTAAAGCGGCAATGAATGAATTATTTGACTATGGTCGCCCGGCGAGTATAACCCTTGCCGTATTGATTGATAGGGGTAGTCGCGAGCTACCTATTGAAGCACAAATAGTTGGCCTAAAAGATGAAATAGAACCTGATAGTTACATTAAAATAACCAACGAAAATAATAAACTGGAGCTACAAATAGAAAACCGTGAGCAACCATAACGACACACAAAGGACTTCTGTTCTTAATACCGTTCCCGGTCCATTACCGTCTTCAATGCAATTAACAAAAGACGGCAAACTCAAGCATTTTTTAACGATTGAAGGTCTTCCTCCCTTGCTACTTGAAGAAATTCTTGATCGTGCCCAGCAGTTTATATCTTTACCTAATAAATCCCAGGTGCAAGCCCCTATTCTCAGGGGAAAGACAGTCATGAATCTGTTTTTCGAGAACTCCACCCGTACCCGTACAACCTTTGAATTAGCCGCAAAACGATTATCGGCTGACCTTATCAATCTGGATATTCGTAACTCTGCCACTACCAAAGGTGAAAGTCTTCTGGATACAATTCGTACCATTGAAGCCATGGGCTGCGACATGTTTGTGGTTAGACATTCCAGTAGTGGCGCAGCACACTTTATTGCACGTTATTGCGCACCTCATATTAGTGTTCTAAATGCAGGAGATGGTAGGCATGCACACCCAACCCAGGCTATGCTGGATATGCTCACTATTCGCCAGCACAAAGGTGATTTTACACCCTTAAAAGTTGCCATTGTCGGTGACATCAAGCATTCCCGTGTAGCACGCTCGCAGATTCATGCCCTAACAACACTTTGTGCCGGTGAAATACGACTGGTTGCGCCCAAAACGCTAATGCCTTTTGGCATAGAGGACATGGGTGTCAATGTGTATAACGATATTGAGGAAGGCATTAAAGGAGTTGATGTCATTATCATGTTGCGTCTTCAACATGAACGGATGAATACAGCCTTGCTACCCTCTGTGCGAGAATATTATGCACGTTACGGACTAACGGAAGAACGTCTGTCGCTCGCTAAAGCTGACGCTATCGTTATGCACCCCGGCCCGGTTAATCGTGGCGTAGAAATAGATTCGCGGGTGGCAGATGGTCCACAATCGGTGATTTTGCAGCAGGTTAGCAATGGCATAGCTGTTCGAATGGCGGTAATGTCGATGGTAATTGGCTCACATGCACAGGGTACGGGAGATGCTAATGTCTCATAAATCAACCTTAATTAAAAATGGCCGTGTTATTGACCCCAAATCGGGTCTGGATGAGGTTGCAGATATTGCCATCCGTAAAAAGAAAATCGTTGGCATTGGCTTTAAAATCCCGCCAGCGTTTGACCCGGACATCACCATCGATGCTGAAGGCTTATGGGTTTTGCCAGGCATTATTGATTTGAGCGCTTATTTGCGTGAGCCGGGGCTGGAAAATAAAACCCGTATTCCTTACGAAACCTATGCGGCAGCAAGTGCAGGCATCACTGAAATTTGTTGTATGCCTGAGACGAACTCACCCATTGATAACGGCGCAACCGTTAAATTAATTCGCAGCAAGGTCAAACAAGCCAAATACAGTCAGATCAATGTAATTGGTGCCCTTACCCAGGGCCTTAAAGGCGAACAACTTAGCCATATGGGTAGCCTCAAATATGTCGGTTGTGTGGGCGTGAGTCAGGGCTGGAACCCAGTAAAAGACCTGGCAACGCTACGCAAATGTATGGAATATGCGGCAACCTTTGAATTGCCTCTGTTTTTACATCCACTAGATCATTCACTCATGATCAAAGGTGGAATGCATGAAGGGCCTTTAGCGACTCGCCTGGGTTTGTCACCGATACCCGCTGCCACGGAAACCGCTGCCATGGCGCAAATAATTGCTCTGGTTGAAGAAACAGAAACACCTGTACATTTTTGCCGGCTTTCTACAGCTAAAAGCATATCCTTATTAAAGCAGGCAAAAGAAAGCGGCTTGCCCGTGACTGCTGATGTTGCTGCACATCAGTTATTTTTAACTGAAATGGATTTAAGTGACTACAACCCGCTTTGTAATACTATTCCGCCACTGCGCTCCATGCGAGACCGCGATGCATTACGACAAGCTGCCGCCGATGGCGTTATTGATGCAATCTGTTCAGATCACCAGCCGCATGAGGTTGATGCAAAGCTGGCGCCTTTTGAGGAGACCAGCCCCGGTATATCAGCTTTTGAGACTTTATTGCCGCTAAGTTTGCGCCTGGTTGAAGAAAAAATCCTTTCGCTAGATCAGGCAATTGGCTACCTAACCCATAAGCCGGCTAACATTATTGGCAGTAACACAGGGCGGATAAAAATAGGTGCAAAAGCTAATTTAAGCCTGTTTGACCCAGAGCAGTTTTGGCAGCTTGAGCCAGAGCAGCTTGTTAGCCATGGCAAAAATACACCCTTTTCAGGCTGGAGCTTTAATGGCAAAACGGTATTAACGCTACTAAAGGGAAAAACTATCTTCTCGCAATGAAACCCAATAAACTATTTATTATTTTTCTCTTTTTAACCTTATCTGCCTGTAGTGGAACAAGTCTTAAAAAAGACGAGAGCGTCATTTTTTTCCCCACCTCCGGCTTTTTGGCTGGCCAAAATAATTGGCAACTCCCAGTACATCACTGGATATTTGAGAAAGAGGAAAAACACCTCGGCCGCAAAGCAACCCAAAAGGTCTTTTCAGAAATGCTTGAATCGCTTAATGTTCCAGAGCGTGCCGCTGACTCCCCCATCACGAAAAAACGCCTTATGTGGTTTCTAGTTGACAATAAACGCGGAAAAAAGATTGCAGTAAATTTTGGAGGAAATAGCAAAAGACAAATCGTACTTAACAAGACTGCGCCAAATGGGCATGCAACAAC
>JALWMR010000220.1 GCA_027083815.1 Thiotrichaceae bacterium | reverse complement strand
ATCCATGCCACGCAAAGCATCATCAGCTGCTTTTTTGCTCATGTGATAAGGCACAATGGCTTTATCATCTGCACCCAGTGCCGAAATTTGAATCACCCGCTTTACACCCACTTTCTCACAGGCCTGAAATAATGCTTTTGGCGCTCTATAGTGCAGATCATCAAAACGCTGTTTGCGTGTCTCGGCAATAATACCGACACAGTTAATCACGACATCAATATTATGCAAATGTGGCAGCCACTCATCAGGCGTCTGCATCTGGCTAAAATCAATGGGTATATTCCTGGCGGCATCAACCGGCTTTTTATAAATACAGGCACTCACCTGATGACCGTTTTGTTGTAGCGCCTTTAGAATATGACCACCAACATAGCCGCTAGCACCGGTGATTAAAATATTCATTTGTTCATACCTGAAGGCGTAGCCGAAAGCGGTGTGGCATCACATTGACGAGCTGCTGGCATAAATATACGCCGACCAACAATCAGCAAGCCAATTAACAAACCAAGCAAACCAGCTACCAAAGATGCCTTCATGTGAGTCACAATATTGCTGCTATGAATAAAACTGCTAACCACCAGCACCAGTAAAAGTGGCGAAATCGATAACATTAGTCGCGTATAGGTTTGCCAGAACTCAGCCTGTCGCCGTGTCGGACACAAATCATCCAGTACATTGTTTAAAGGCCCGGATAGCATCCATAGGCTTAAGCCGCTTAGCATAAGGCTGATGGTAATTTCTGATGCAAAAATTGTTAAAGCATTCATTTTGTCTCCCTGTCCTTGATAATTAGTAACGCTAATCAGATTAGAAAAAACGGACGCTTAAAACTTCCTGATTGATAAAAAAGGAGGGAACAATTAGTCCAGAATTATCATTTTGGAATTTTGGTATCACTACCGATACGCGATTTTCGATATTTTGCTGGTGTTGCACCCACAATATCACGAAAGGCATCGTAGAAATTAGACTGTGAGGTAAAACCAACGCTCAGGCCAATCGACAAAACGGATGAATCTGACTCCTCTTCCAATAAGTGCCTGGCGGCTTCAACACGTTGTTCACGAATATAACGGGAAAAACTTTTACCTAAACGGGTATTCATTAGCTCTGATAGTTGATGACTTGTTAGGCCCAACTCACTTGCCAGGGTGTGCAAATCAAGATTATTTTCGCGATACAAGCGGTCTTCCTGCATCAAGGTATCAAGTTGCTGTAAGGCTTTGTCGCAATCAACGCTACCGAGGGTAGACCTTGCGTATGTTTCCTGCGCTGCCTCACTGACCTGGTGGGTAATTTGGGGAGCATAAGCCAGCGCAATATTTACTAAAAAGAAAGCAAGGCCGATTGCGATGGCATATAAAATAAAGAAGCTTTGCTTTCCCACAATAGCTTGCGACAAACCCATCAATAAAACCAGCACAGCGATAATAAAAACAATGAGCAGAATAATCAGCTCAATCTGAAATCTCGAACGTTGCTTACGAAGTGCATAAATACTTTTGGCAAGCCACAATAAATAAACACCGCCAATAGAAAAAGCAAACAAAAAAGCCGTTTGATAAGGAAAAATAAATGCTAATAACACAGGCATAAAATGCAATAACTGCCATGCCTGAAAAGAATCCTCCGCTTTTAAGAGAGGCTTGCTAAAAAGGTAAAACGCAGGAGCAACCAGATATAATATACCCACATAAACGGGGCTAAATACAAACTGATTGCCATCTTTCAGATAAAAAAAATGGGCCAACTGCAAAGCTGCCAAGGCAGCAATTAAAATCATGCCCATTATTTGCGAAAAACGCTGTCCATTATAATTTTGACAACGAAAATGGGATAAAAACAGGGCTATAGAATAGAAAACCGAGTAGCCAGTAAGTAAAAGGGCGATAGTTTGCATTCTTTTATTATAAAGGAATATTAAAAAGCACACCCCCCTACTTTTCTGCCCTTTTCTCTGAAAACCATTAAAAATGCAGGCCTAAGGCCTGCATTTTAATGTCTCGTTCTCAAATCGGCCTGTTCTCGTAATAGCCGATATTGATGCCTGCAATTATGCAGCTACGGCTGATTTAAGTTTGGCGATTGCGTTCGCTTCAATCTGGCGTATGCGTTCTGCAGAGACATTGTAAGTTGTTGCAAGGTCTTGCAGGGTCGCCTTCTTGTCGGTGAGGTAGCGTTTTGCAA
>JALWMR010000219.1 GCA_027083815.1 Thiotrichaceae bacterium | reverse complement strand
GTGACGCTTGTATTCGTGCGATCGACCAACTGTGTTCCCAGTTGTGATTCCAGCTCTTTAATGGCAACGCTAAAGGCAGACTGAGATACAAAACATGCCTTAGCCGCATTGCCAAAATGCTGGTGTTTTTCCAGTGCCACAAAATAACGTAGCTGTTTGATGGTGGGTAGATTCATTGTATCCTCGCCTATTACGGTAATTAGGAGAAAAAGGGCAGCCGAGCGTAGCGACGACTACCCGCAGGGTGCGTTAACAAAACGCATAAAAAAGTGGGGGGTGTACTCTTTAATATCCTATTAAATAGAATATTATAATAAAAACAAACTATTTTACATAAATTAATGCGGGCTTTAAAATACGCACTATCGAAATGAAGCAAACGATTACTTGAAGTGCTAATAACAACCCCAACACTTTAGTCTGAAATTGCGCCATTATTTTTATTTACGAAAATTATCAATGTTATAAATCAAAGGATGTTTAAATATGTTAGAAAATAAAGAAGGTCAGAATATTCCCGCAGTTACATTCCATACGCGTCAGAATAATGACTGGGTTGATGTGACTACCGACGAATTATTTAAGGGTAAAACGGTTGTACTATTTGCTTTGCCGGGCGCTTTTACACCAACCTGCTCATCCGCGCATGTGCCGCGTTATAACCAGCTTTTACCCGCCTTTAAAGAAAATGGCGTGGACGATGTTATTTGTCTATCGGTCAATGACACCTTTGTTATGAATGAATGGCAGGAAGATCAGGGCGCACACGACATTACCTTTATGCCTGATGGCAATGGTGAGTTTTCAGAAGGCATGGGAATGCTGGTTGATAAATCGGATCTAGGTTTTGGTAAGCGTTCATGGCGTTATTCAATGCTGGTTAAAGACGGCGTTATTGAGAAAATGTTTATTGAGCCAGACGTAGAAGGCGACCCCTTTGAAGTATCTGATGCTGACACCATGCTACATTATATTGCACCTAATGCAGAGGCACCCGCAAGTGTCACCGTAATGAGTCGCAAAGGTTGCCCATTCTGTGCAAAGGCAAAGGAGATGCTTGAAGACGCAGGCCTGGCCTATGAAGAATTGCTAATGGGGCGCGATTATACTGACCGCAGCTTAAGAGCTATCGTGGGCAGTTCATCTGTGCCACAAATCTTTATAAACGGCGACCACATAGGTGGATCAACAGACCTTGAAGAATGGCTAAAGTCATTAAAGAAATAAAATAGTACTCTAAAAAGTACACCCCCCCACTTTTTGCCCCTTTTCTCTGAAAATAGCTAAAAAGGTGGGGGGTGTACTTCTAATAGTTTAAAGTAAGAAAAATAACAGACCCAAAAGGACAAAACCATGAGCAAACATTACGACCTGATTTCCATTGGCGCTGGCAGTGGCGGACTATCAATCGCAGAACGTGCTGCCTCTTATGGCGCAAAAGTAGCAGTTATCGAGGCAGGCGAACTTGGTGGTACATGCGTTAATGTTGGTTGTGTACCCAAAAAAGTCATGTGGTATGCCGCAGGCGTAGCGCAAGGTCTTAAAGATGCTCAGGATTATGGTTTTAATCTCGACCTGGAAGGCGACTGCAATGGCGAAAAATGCGGCAAACTGAACTGGGAAAAACTGGTAATGAAGCGTGAAAACTTTATTGGCGGAATTCTGGATTGGTATGACGATTATTTGGCAGATGCTGGCGTTGAGGTAATTAACGGCGCAGCAAAATTTATTGATAACAAAACGCTTGATGTTGATGGGGATATTTATACCGCAGACAATATTGTTATCGCAACAGGTGGTCGCCCCATCATTCCGGAAAATATCGAAGGTGCTGATTATGGCATAGACTCGGACGGTTTCTTTCAGGATTTAGATGAAGAGCAGCCTCAGAAGGTCGTCGTTGTCGGCGGTGGTTATATTGCGCTGGAACTGGCAATGCTGATGAACGGGCTGGGTTCGGATGTATCCATATTGCATCAAAACTGGCCGGTGCTGGAAGGCTTTGATGGCACCATTCAAAAAGCTATTCGCAAACAAATCGAAGACGATAAAATCGCCATCTATGATGATGAGCTAATCGCCAAAGTAGAAAAACACGATGACGGCAAGCTTACCATCCACTTTGAAGACGGCCTGGCAATAACCGATGTAGACTGCCTGATCTGGGCAATTGGTCGTCGCCCCAATACCGACAATATCGGCATAGAAAACACCGACATCAAGCTGGATCGTCGCGGCATGGTGGTGGTTGATGACTATGAAAAAACCACAGTAGACGGCGTTTACGCCATTGGCGACATAATCGGCAAAGCACCACTAACCCCCGTGGCAATCGCCGCAGGTCGCCGCCTTGGAGACCGCTTATACGGCGGTAAACCAGAGCGCAAAATGTCCTATGAAAACATCGCCACCGTGATGTTCACCCATCCGCCCATAGGCACCATCGGCATGAGCGAAGAAAGAGCCCGAGAGACCTATGGCAATAAAGTCAAAGTCTATAAAACCGACTTCGTACCACTGTATCACCAAATGACCCGCCATAAGGTTAAAACCCACATGAAACTGATTGTGCTGGGCGAAGAAGAGAAGATTATAGGCTGTCATGTAATTGGCCTGGGTGCAGATGAAATGCTGCAAGGCTTTGCCGTGGCGATTCGCATGGGGGCAACCAAGCAGGACTTTGATGATACGATTGCGATTCATCCCGTTTCGGCAGAAGAGCTCGTAACTATGAAGTAGAGGATTCGTCTTTTGTCCCAACTCGGTGTTGCCCCCTGAGTTCAATTAGTCATACTTGTCGTATGTTCTCTCTTTGTATGCAGGTGTGCGTTGATCTGAAACAAGATATAAGCACTATGAACGATTATTTGGCTAAGCCAGGTTCTCTCATTATTAATAAATTGTTTACAAATTGTTTATAAATACGTTATTAATTTATTATGTTTTCATTAATTTCTTTGATTAAAGTATTTATTCGTTTGCTAGGACTCTAAAAATACTTTAATCATAAGGAAATAAAATGAACCCTCTAAAATGTAATCAAAAGCTTCTCAAACCTTTTACCCTTCTTGCAAGTGCTTTAGTCTTATCGGTCACTGCTCATGCTAATCCTTTAAGCCACGATAGTGTTCGCAAAGTTGTTTTTGCAGGTTTTAGCGGAACAGTCGCGTTGCTTGATGTTGCTGATCCTACTAATCCTGCATTAATCAGTGACAGTATAAAAACTCAGGGTATTGTTAGGGATATATTTTACCACCAAGCAAGCAAACGTCTTTATGTTGCTGCCGATGAGGGTGATCTTGAAATTTGGGATGTTCAAAATGTCAATGATCCACAGTTAATTAGTAATACAAAAATTTATTACTACAATAGTGAAACTCCCGTAATTTCTGTTGCAGTCAAAGGCAATATTGCTTTTGTTTCTACGGCTTGGGGTTATATGCATCGTTTAGATGTAAGTGATCCTTCAAACCCTGTTGATTTGGGTTTTGATGGTCGCGGTGGAAACCCATCGCGAGAAGTTTCTTTGGCAGATGATGGCAGTTTGCTTCTTGCGGGGCCTGATACGATTCATTATCAGTTAGATGTTAATGGCAATGTGCTTTCTTCAACGGGGGGATTTCATAATTTTTCTGAGGAGGTTTTTAGAAATAGTGGAACAACTTACTCTTCACGAAGCACTATTTTAAAAATATCAGGTGCTAATTTTATCGAAACTAATCAGAGTATTAATGATATATACGCTGTAAATAACTTAGCCTATATCGCTAGTTCTGATGGATTAATAATCTGGGATGTAAGTGATAAAAGTGCACCTTATATCACTGGCACGGATACATCACAGCCTGCAAAAAGTGTTGTGGTAAACAATGCTTATGCCTATGTAGCATTTGGTTCTACCGTACGGGTTGTTGATATATCAACCCCAAACAACCCAAGTGTTTTGGGTATTTTTGATACGAATAGCGGCTCCCTTTCTAATATAAACCCAACTGCTAACGCATCTACTTCACAGGCAGTGGCTTCGGGTACAACTGTGACCTTAAACGGAACAAACTCTCGTGACTCAGATGGAACGATTGTCGATTATTCATGGGTACAAGAATCTGGAACACCCGTTGTGTTAAACAATGCTAATACGCCGACACCATCATTCACTGCTTTGTATGATGCAAACATAAGCAGTGTGTATCAACGTCTTAATTTCATCTTAACCGTTACTGACAATGAAGGTGGAAAAGGATCAGATACGGTGCAAATAAATGTTAGCAAAGGAAGTAGCGGCGTTATTAATGGTGGAAATGAGGGTGGTGGATCTGGCTCGACAAATGTAGCGCCCGTTGCTGATGCAGGTTCAGATATTTCAGCAAGATCTAGGCAGAGAGTAAGACTTAATGGTACAAACTCGTATGATACCGATGGATCGATTGTAAAATATGCGTGGAAACAAACTGCAGGAAAGCGCGTTAGACTTAGAAGATCAAACAAAAGTAAAGCTAAGTTTAGAGCACCAAAAGTTAAAGGGGCAGCAATTCAATTAGAGTTTGAATTAACAGTCACTGATAACAAAGGTAAGACGGCAAGTTCTACGGTAAATGTTACTGTGACACGTTAGAATTGATAGCAAAAACTAACCACCTTGTAACAGAAATACCGCAAGAACAGAGTCAATAATAAACTCCCTGCCTTTTTAAGGGTTCGTGCAAAACACTCTGGCGCACCGGATAATAAGGCATGAATATTTTATTTGATAACAGTTATGCGACGCTTCCAAAGGGTTTTTATACTCGGCTTAATCCCGATCCGGTTAAATCCCCTGAGTTAATAAGTTTTAACAAACCGCTTGCCGAGGCGTTGGGTTTTACTGATCTTTCTGATGATCCTGAAACGCTAGCGCGGTTGTTTTCAGGCAATAAAATACCAACCGGTGCTGAGCCTTTGGCGATGGTTTATGCAGGGCATCAGTTTGGTGGTTTTTCGCCGCAGTTGGGTGACGGGCGTGCGATTTTGTTGGGTGAGGTAGTTGCGCCAGACGGTGTTCGATACGATATTCAGTTTAAAGGCTCGGGTCGCACACCTTATTCTCGCGGGGGCGATGGGCGTTCGGCATTAGGGCCGGTGATACGCGAATATTTGCTTAGTGAGGCGATGTATAAACTCGGTGTGCCAACCACCAGAGCCCTGGCCGCTGTGACCAGTGGTGAGGAAGTGGCACGAGACAAGCTTGTGCCAGGTGGTATTCTTACGCGTGTAGCAAAGGGGTTTGTACGGGTTGGCACATTTGAATATTTTGCATCACAACGTGATATTGAGGCACAGAGGCAACTGGCTGATTATGAGATTGATCGTCACTACCCGGATGCGAAGGCGGCAAAAAATCCCTATGCGGCATTTCTTTCTGAGGTGGTAGCTGCACAGGCAAAGCTGATTGCACAATGGATGGGGCTGGGTTTTATTCATGGCGTAATGAACACCGATAATATGTCGATTGTTGGCGAAACGATTGACTATGGGCCTTGCGCCTTTATGGATGAGTTTTCACACAATCGTGTATACAGTTCGATTGATACCCAGGGGCGCTATGCCTACAATAATCAACCTGAAATAGGGCAGTGGAATCTGGTTCGCCTGGCTGAGTCCTTACTGCCACTGATTGCCGGGTCTGTTGAGCCAGATGAAACGGAAATAAAGCAGGCGGTTAGTATCGCGCAGGAAATTCTTAACCGCTATCAGGAACAGTACAAGGAAAACTGGTTGTCAGTTTTTCGGCGCAAGCTGGGCTTGTTTCAGGCTCAGGTGGAAGATGAAATACTAATCAATGATCTGCTGGATAAAATGGAGCAAGGCAAGGCAGATTTCACCCTGACATTTTATTATCTGTCGCAGCTAAGCATGGAGGTAAGCCCGCAAGATCAGACGCTGACAGGCCTGTTTGAAAATACTGACGGAATCAATTTATGGCTGGCAAAGTGGCGCAAGCGATTGGCACATGAAACGCTATCCGATGTTGAGCGACAAAGTAAAATGCAATCCACCAATCCACTTTATATTCCACGCAATCATCAGGTAGAAGCGGCGATACGTGCCGCTGAAGATCACCACGATTTTAGTGTTTTTGATGACTTGCATAAGGTATTGCAGCAGCCCTTTGAAAAGCAGCAGGGCAAAGAGCAATACAGCTTGCCACCAATGCCAGATGAGGTCGTTCACAAGACTTTTTGTGGCACCTGATTGTTTATATCGATAGCACCTGTAGGGGAAAGAGCCTGGAGTCTGTCCGAGAACAGGAAGCGTAGCGACGACTATCCTCTGGGTGGCAAAACGGCAAAAAAGTGGGGGGGTGTACTTTTTATTACTCATCTCGAGCCACTTTAATGACACCTGGCGGATGTGAGATATAAAAAGGCTTGTGGCAATGCGGGCAAACAATTTCGCTGCTTATTTTTACCTCTTGTTTTAACTCATACATAATAATTTGAGCATCTGATTTACTAATTCCCAGTTTTTGTCTTATTTTATTGAGCTTTCTTATGGCTGAAAGCTTAACATCGCCTTCTTCCAGAAATTTAGCAACATGATAACGGTATTGGTCACGACGACGATTCAATTCTGTTGAAAAGCCAGACGCTAAAATACCAGCCGGTAATGCTGCCATGGATATACCCAAAATCGCAATCAGTCCACCAAAAACTCGTCCCAGGGTTGTCATTGGAACGACGTCACCATACCCGATGGTGGTTAGCGTTACGGTTGCCCACCATAAAGCCCGTGGAATACTGCCAAACTCTTCGGGTTGCTGGTCTCCTTCAACAAGGTGGATGCCGGTTGCGGCAAGAATAATTAAGGTGCCGAGTATAAAAAAAGTTGAAAACAAAGTGGCCGACTCACGTTTTAGAACTTCCATTAGCAGCGCCATTGAGTGCGAATAGCGGGTAATTTTAAAGCCACGAATCAGACGAATCATGCGCAATACCAGCAGATTGCCATCAAAGAAAAAGCCAAGAAGTAAGGGTAAAATAGCAATCAAGTCGATAATTGCCATGGGTGTGACCATATAATGAAGGCGTTGTTTTAATGCGCTTTTTTTACGACCTTCCGTGTTTTCGGGGGCTATCCAGATGCGTAAAATATATTCTATGCTAAAAACAAACAGTGAAACATATTCAAAAATGATTAAGGCGTTTTTATAATGATGGGCAAACTCCTTTTCTGATTCAAAAACAACCACAAGTACATTGGCAACGATTAATACAATTAAACCGATATTGATAATTCGACCTATTAACCCACCATCGTGCTCTTCAAGTATTGAATATACATAATGTCGAAATGTTTGCATTTGTGATCTCGGTAAATGGGGTGTCAGGGATTACACTAACAGGTAATATACTCTAATGGATAATACTCTAATAATGGCTATTAAAAAATGGAAGGGTAGTATCCAAATCAAAATTGATTCTTCGTGCTAAGCTTATGCTTTATGAATAGAAAGTGATCTAAATGGCCTATAAAGACATACTGGTTTATCTTGATGAAGGTAACTCCAATAAAGAGCGTATCAAGACAGCCTTTGCATTGGCAAAGGATAATAACGCACACTTGACCGGAGTGACACTGTCATCAATAAAGCCGGAGCACGCAAGTGTTTCAAACAAGCAGGTGCTAGCAAGTGTCTGTGTGGAAGAGGCAGAAAAACGAGCTAATGAATTTATGCAATTGGCCGAGCAAAATGGTATTGATGCCAGCACCCGCATTATTCATCGGGATAAAGCAGCGGCGGCTCAGCGCCTGGCTCAAGTAGCGCGAAATTTTGATCTGGTTATATTACGCCAGGCAAACCCTAAAAATATCAATCACGCCCTTTCTGAGGAGGTGGCGGAACAAGTGATATTACTCAGTGGTCGCCCTGTTTTCTTCATGCCCTATATAGGCGCGCATCGTATACCTTGTGAAAAAGCCATGATTGCCTGGGATGGTTCACCAACCGCCAGCCGGGCGGTGCATGATGCCTTGCCCGTTCTTAAGAATATTGGCGAAGTGATTGTGCTGGTGGTGCAAGAAGGAAAAAAGAAAACTGCTCAGGGAGAGTTGCTGGCAGATGATCTGGTTAAGCATTTAATACACCATGAGGTAAATGCACGGCTTAAACGGATAAGCAGCGGCACCTTTGATGTGCCGACAGTGCTTCTTAATGAGATAGCAGAAAACGATATTGATATTATGGTAATGGGCGGTTATGGAACGCCTAGCTTAAAACAAAAAATATTTGGCGGCGTAACCAAAAGTTTATTATCCAGTATGATTATTCCGGTGATAATGTCTCATTAAGGGGTTCCTTAACATTCTAAAACGTAATTTTGTAACTTTGATCTATTTCTTTTTTTTGCTTTATTCCTTTGGCAACTATTGCCGGAATATTCAACAACATGCTTTTATGCATGGCCTTGATCGCAGGGTTATCCAGTGAAAGCCCCAGCTTTACCGCAATGTATTCAGATTCAATGGCATACAAGATATGTTTTAGCACTTCCTGGCTGGCTGTTTCCAGATTGTTCCACTTGGTAATAATCAGTGTCAATGGCTTTTTGAGGTCGGGATTTTTGAGTAGGTATTCTTTTAGAACAACGCTTTGTTGCCCGGCGATCTGAATCAGGTTTTGAAAAGTATCTAGCTCTGATTTTAGGCGGGGGTCAATGCTCTCAAGGTAAGCCAGTAAGTCAGCCTTTGTACGATCGCTAAATGGCCTTATTTTCTCTCGAAGTTGTTGATTTTTCTGGCGTTGCTTTTTAGATTTAGGTGGTTTTCGATAGGATGTCAACAGCCACCTGGCTTGATCGATATTTTTCACCAGATCACTTTGCGCTTCGCGAATGCCAAGTTGGTAATCTTTCTCGGCTTTCTGTGTTCTAGATGTGAGCAGTACCGCTTTTTTTGCGAACTTGTTGAGCACATCCTGTTGATCCAGGCGGTTATGTGCAATCCATGCCAGGCGAATTTCTTTATCCGTTTCGCTGTAATTGCGATATAAAAGTCCTAGCCCGTTACGCCATTGCTTGCGAATAGTATCCATTAAGTCAGCGTGATTGGGGTGGTCATTTTGTAAAGCTTCAATGTCGCTTAACAGGCTTTTCATTTTGGAAATATCATGCAGCAAGGTTCGCTGTGAGTCAGCAAGGGGTGTATAAACAGATTGAACAAAAACTTCACGTGCCACAGCTTCTTTTTGTGCTTGAATATCGGCTTGCCAGCCGGATAAACCTTTGTAAATTAGAGCGAAAACAATTATGGAGGGAATAAACAGAATCGCCGCCAGAGTTGTCATTTTTTCCTGGGGTAGGCGGCCATCTTTTTTTATTTGGCGCAATAACAGGATCAAAAAGCCAAAAAATAGCAGTGAAATAATTAGAAATATAATGAAAATTGAATTGGCGAAGGTCAAATTGCTGTTTTAATCCGGTTAACTAACTAATAATGTTTATTATAAAGGTTTAAAAGTACACCCCCCACCTTTTTTACGGATTTTATCCGCCCTTCGGGTTGTCGTCGTTTTCCGGCATTGTCTCGCCTATGGCTCGGCGACCCTTTTCTCCGTTTTATTGTGACTCAAGTACAAACAGGCGCTCTGT
>JALWMR010000218.1 GCA_027083815.1 Thiotrichaceae bacterium | reverse complement strand
CTACGTATACGGCACGATACTGCGTTAAAACAGACCTCAAAATGCTCATTTACTCCAGTAAACTGCGCTTTTTCGGTCTATTTTGCCTTGTCTCGCACTCGCCTAAGCAAATTTCAACAACCTGCTAAGCAACTCCAAAGGAATTGCAGGGTCTGGTTGGAGCAAGGGATGAGATCTTACGCAGTGAATAAGGTAGAAAAACTACTTTCTTAAAAACATGTAGCCGTCTCCACCAACCAAAGCGTGGATAAAGTTGTGGTTGTCCGATGTTTTGTTTTTGAATTACCTCTATATCCCTGTTATTATAACTAATGTTATAACATCATTATCAAAATGTAGGCCAGAACCATGTTAAAAGTAAAACTAACCACCATTGGAAACTCAGTAGGTATTATTCTCCCTAAAGAATCACTCGCGAAAATGAAAGTGGGCAAGGGTGATACGTTATTTTTAGCCGAAGAGCCAGCAGGGTATTCGCTAAGCCCTTATGAAAAAAATTTTGACCAACAGGTAAAAGTTGCTGAAAGTGTCATGAGAAAATATCGCAATGCACTGCATGAGCTAGCTAAATGAAAGACCCCATTTGGGTCGCTGAAAAATTAGTGCTAATGGTTCACGATATGCTCCTTGCAGAGCATGGTGGTTTAACAGGTATACGCGATCAAGGTCTACTTGATTCAGCCTTAGCAAAGCCACAACAACTTTACCGCTATAAGCCCGAAGCTACTCTCTATGAATTAGCCACAGCCTACAGCTTTGGCTTAGCAAAAAATCATCCCTTTGTTGATGGCAATAAACGCATAGCCTTTACCGTTACTGCTGTATTTTTAGAACTGAATGGCAAAGTGCTAAATGCGCCCGAAGCAGAAGTGGTGGTATTTTATGAAGGCCTTGCTGGGGGAAAGGTCAGCAAAGCAGCATTGGCGAAGTGGTTGGAGGATAATTGTTAATAATAAAATTTGATCCAGTCGACAATTAAAATAAAGCTATTGTTTCACTATTTTCTGATGTTAGCATTTTTATAGGTCATGTTTTAATGCTTCAAACCAGCCAGGCTTAACAGGTGTAAATGCTAATATTTGCAACTTGAATAATGAACAAATTCAAAAGAATAAAATTGAGATACTAAAAAAAATAACTTAGATAAAGCCCAAGCCCAGTTAGATGATGAACACCAAGCCTGTATAGAAATGGAAACAGGTACAGGTAAAACACTGGTATACATTCGCACCATTTACGAACTGCACAAAGCCTATGGCTACACAAAATTTATAATATTAGTACCCTCTATTGCCATAAAAGAGGGTATAAAAAGTACACTTGACTCTTTTAGAGAACCACTCAAAAAACGCTATACCAACATCATCCATAGTTTTGAATACAACAGCAAAGACTTAAATCAGCTCAGGCATTTTATTCAAGACAATAAGCAAGTTCACTAAAAAGTGGGGGTGTACTTTTAAAAAGGTCTTTACCTGTTGGCTTGCTGTAAACGTAGATTAAGCCCGATTAATAAGCAAACTACTGCCCAAGTACCATACTCATAGGGTTATCCTTATACTGCGTCCATTGATGTAAGGAGCCATCGTAAACGCGCACATCTTTTTGGCCTAAAATCTCATGAAATACAAACCAGTCAGATGAACACTCATAAGCGCTGTTACAAAACATAATGAGCTTATTATTCATATTAATTCCAAGGTTTTTAACTATCCCTTTAAGCTTATTAGCAGAGTAATAAGCGGTGCTTCCTTTGATAGAATGAAAGAATTTGTAGGGTAAAACTTTTGCACCTTTGATGTGGCCATAGGCAAAGACATAATCCTTTTTATCAATACCGACATGGTAGCGTAAGCCACGGGTATCAATTAAGGTTGTTGAATCATCTTTTAGCGCTGCTTTAACCTGTTGCATGGTTGCTAAGATTTTAGGGTTTTCTTTGCCGACGGTGTAGTTGCCTGCTTTGAAGTCTGCGGTTTCTGAGCTTAAGTCTTCTAAGGCTTCTACCCAGGCGGCGTTTCCCCCATCAAGCAGGGCGACGTTTTCTACGTCATAATATTTCATTTGCCAATAAAGTCGCGCTGCACCCGCCACTTGTCCAGGTGTTTTGCCTTCGTGCGTTATTACAATCTGTGAATCGTTATTAATGCCGTGATCACGCATAAAGGTTTCAAAGCTTTTTGGGTCGGGACGCATTCGGGTAAGTTTTTTACCATCGATTTCGCGTTCCATACGGATTTTGTTGACATCAACAGGGATGGCATTTTCGATATGGCCGTTTTTATTAAAGCTGTCGAGGTCTTTGCGGGTATCTAGTATGATGACATTTTCAATGTTTTCTACCAGCCATTCGGCATTGATAAGTGGCTTGGGGAAGATGCTTTTCGCATTTGCCAGGGGCAACGGCAAGGATAAAAAGAATAGTAGGAAAATAGTTGGAACCTTCTTCATGGCAAGCACTCCCGCATTATAATTTGCTATTCAACAATAGCAGTTTAACGTGTGTTGCACAAAAGGGGTAATGGGGTCGCCTTGTATAATAAAGAAGAGGTGGCGCTATATATTATTCATATTGGAGGTTTTTCGACCTGATATTAGCGAATACATCAAGGATGGAAAGCTCTGGGTTGACCCAAAAACGGGTAAGAATATTGAGTTGTGTCCGTGGCTAACGGTGGTGCCTTCGAAAGGCAACGATCAGCAAAGAGTCAGCTGCAATATTTATCAAGATC
Organism: Thiotrichaceae bacterium; assembly: GCA_027083815.1. Taxonomy (GTDB): domain Bacteria; phylum Pseudomonadota; class Gammaproteobacteria; order Thiotrichales; family Thiotrichaceae; genus Cocleimonas. The sequence continues at coordinate 6,895 of JALWMR010000218.1, read as the reverse complement.
GGCCTGATGATTGCATGATTTATCCGGTAAGCATTGCCGAAATGATTAAAGATGGCTGCGAAATGTTAGAACCTAAAGATATTAATAATCCGCAACAGGCGCAAAAGGATCTGGATGAATTAATGGCCGATAGTCGACCTGATATTGGTACTTAGTAGGGCCTGATTAATATCCTGGCAGAGAAAACAGGCAAAAAGGTGGGGGGTGTACTTTTTAAACTATTATTAGCGCATTAAATAGACCAAAAAGAGATTATTAAAAGTACACCCCCCCACTTTTTATGCCTTTTCTCGGCCAGGAGCCTGCTAGGAGCGTATTCCAACCCCTTTTTTAAGTAAATAATAGGCGAATGAGTAAAGGCCGATAATAAACACCACCAATAATGAAAAACTGGCGTAGGGGTTGATGTCTGATACGCCTAAAATGCCATAGCGGAAGCCGTTAACCATATACAGCACCGGGTTGGCCAGGGAGACGCTTTGCCAGAAGTCAGAGAGCATATTAATTGAGTAAAAAACACCGCCCAGATAGGTGAGGGGGGTCAGCACAAAGGTGGGGATAATGGTAATGTCATCAAAACTTTTGGCATAGATGGCATTGATTAGCCCGGCAATTGAAAACAGCATGGATGTGAGTGTAACAATGGCGATGGTTATTAGTGGGTGCTCAATGTGTAAACTGGAAAAGAACAGGGAGACCAGCGTGACAATTAAGCCAACCATCAGGCCACGCGCCATGCCGCCGCCAATATAGCCGAGCAAAATAATATGATTGGGCACCGGCGAGACAATCATCTCCTGTATGTGGCCAAACATTTTGGCGGTAAAAAAGGTGGAGACCACATTGGAGTAGGAGTTGGTAATCACCGACATCATAATCAGGCCGGGAATAATGTATTCAATGTATTTAAAGCCGTCCAGATCACCGATTTGGCTGCCAATCAGGTTGCCAAAAATAACAAAATACAAAGTCATGGTAATGGCGGGTGGCACCAGTGTTTGCACCCAGATACGCAAAAAGCGCATCACTTCCTTATAGAGGATGGTTTTAAAAGCGGTTAGTTTTTCAGTGTTTGTCATGCGGTTTCTCCGCTTTGCGCCGGCGTATCAAGGTCACTCACATCTTTTTCTGCAAGGCTGTCATTATCTGTTTTAACCAGCTTAACAAACAGTTCTTCGAGTCGATTGGTTTTATTACGCATACTTGAGGCGCGAATATGATATTTGCTTAAAATTTCAAACAAATAGTTAAGCGAGCGCGATTTATCCAGCTCTACTTCAATGGTGTAGGGGTCACGAATCTGTATGCTTAGCTCGCAATCATTGGGAACCTGATCGAGTGGCTCTTTTAAATCGAGCACAAAGGTTTCAACTTGCAAACGTGACAGTAACTCTTTCATGCTGGTGCTTTCGACCACCTCACCCTTGTTGATAATGGCGATGTTATTGCACATGCTTTCGGCTTCTTCCAGATAGTGGGTGGTCAAAATAATGGTGGTGCCGGCGGCATTCAGGTTTTTTAAAAAATCCCACATGGAGCGGCGAATTTCAATATCGACCCCGGCGGTTGGCTCATCCAGAATCAGTAATTTGGGTTTGTGAATAAGCGCGCGGGCAATCATTAAGCGACGTTTCATGCCGCCGGATAACTCTTGCGCCTTGCCATTGCGTTTATCCCACAGATCAAGGTGCTTTAGCAGCTCTTCAGCACGCTGGGTTGCTGTTTTGCGATCAATGCCATAATAACCCGCCTGATTAACCACGATTTCAATTACCGGTTCCCAGATATTAAAATTAAATTCCTGTGGCACCAGGCCGATGTGTTCCTGCACCTCCTCGCGCTGGGTGTCCAGATCATAACCAAAGACTTCAACCCTGCCAGCTGTTTTGTTGACGAGTGAGCAGATGATGCCGATCGTGGTTGATTTACCCGCGCCATTAGCACCGAGCAGGGCAAAGAAATCGCCTTGCTTCACTTCAAGATCAATCCCCTTAAGTGCCTGAAAGTCATTATCGTAGGTTTTTTTAAGATTTGTTATTTTAAGTGCATTTTCCATTCAGTTATGATGTGGTATGTTAGCCCCAATTACAATATGCAGGGCTAAAAATGAGTGATTGGTTTGTTTATATGCTGCGCTGTGCGGATAACAGCTTGTATACCGGCGTGACAACCGACCTGGCGCGTCGCCTGGATGAACACAATGGCACAAAATCGCTAACAAAATATACCCGAATCAGGCAGCCCGTGACGATGGTTTATCATGAAAGACATGATTCACGCTCGGCCGCAGGAAAGCGTGAAGCGGCAATTAAAAAGCTAAGGAAAAGTGCCAAGGAAGCGTTGTTGATTAATAACAAAAATTGATAGTGTCTTTATAATCAATTATTATTACTGAAAGTTATTGTTATTATTACTATAAGAGGTTGTGCCATGCAGTATAGATCTAATTTGTTAAAAGGTTTTCTTATCATTTGTTTTTTAAGTCTTGCTGCCTGTGGTGGTGGAAACCATCTTAGTACGCCACCGAAAAATAATTTGGGCGATAACTCTTCATCTAATATGAAACCCGTTGCGGCTATTGATGGTGTCGCGGTTCTAGTGGAAGGCACTGCTACTGAGGTTACTTTGAATGGTGAGGAAAGTAATGATGTTGATGGTCATATTGTCAGCTACCAATGGCAAGTTGAAGATAATGCAGGATATCCAGAGGTCACACTCAAGCAAGCGAATGCATCATCCCCTTCTGTTTCCGTGTCGCTTCCTTTAACTGTTTCGAAGGATGCCTTCATCGAAATATCACTGATTGTTACTGATAATAAAGGTCTTAAATCAGATAAAGCCACTTCTACAATTTACCTTGCCAAGAAATTAGATACTTTTGATATTGATACATCGAGTTTCAATGGTATCTGGTATAGTCCTTGCTTCAATAATGAAAAAGGTTTTTCGGCCAGACAAAAAATTACTATTATTGACACAAAGCTGGTAAGTGAGGTATCGACCTATGCTAATGCACCTGCGAAAACCCCTGGCTGCCCTGAGAATGCTGGCGTAGTATTTACCGATGTGGACGCAGACTTGTCTTTTGGTGCTGGTATAAAATATTCAGATGCGGATAAAGCAGATTTGTATGATGGGGGTGCGTTTTATAGCAGCAACACCCAACTTATCACGTGCAAAAATGAGATTGCTAGTTTAACGGATATAGAGCTACAGCGTGTTCAATCTTCAGGGAATGATACAAATTCAATACCTGAAATGAATAATACAATAGCACTTGTGACGGGTAGCAGAGATGACTTTTTACCCCATTCCACTTATATTTGTATAACCCAAAACGGCAATCTGTTATTTGCAGGGCATAAGTACACACCTGGTATTAATAACAAGGTGGAAGACGTTATTGATCATCCTTTGTCTTCACTTTCCTGGAAAGTAGGAATTTATGAGTATCATGGCGGGGGTATTTTTGGTAGCCAAGTTATTAATAGGGATAATTCTGCTGAATTAATTGTAAATACATATATGTATGGTGGTTCCTATAACGGTGAATACACTGGTTCTAGCATCACTATAAATCATACCCTGAAAGGTGCAGGCTCTTACTCAATAGGCGAGGATTCTGCGTTTTTGTTAGCAGATAATAATTCACATAAGCGTATGACTCTTGAGGTTTCTGTTGGGGCTTCAGGTATTGGGGGAGAGAGTGTAGAACATTATAAGGCAAGCTCAGGTGAGGCTAATGTTATTGTAGACAGTGAGGGCAAGTATCACTTTACCATAACTACTCCAATTACCTTATCGAAAGTGATACGCAGTGACAGTAGATTTCCGCCAATAGAGGGTTCTCCTGAAACTTTCAGTTTTATCATGAATGATATCCGTCATTTTGCATTAGACCCTTAAAAGTGTGTAGCCACTAGTAAAAAGTTAACAAAAAGTGCCAAGGAAAGCTTGTCGAATTAAAACAGGGGCTAATATGAAGCTTATTGCTTTAACCATATTATTATTACTTTTCTCGTATGATCTTCAGGCAAAAAAAGCCAGTGGCTGTTTTAATGCAGGCCAATCCTGTGAGGCCTATCAATCGTTTAGAAAGAAAACCAACCCGGAGGGCATCCGGCTGGAGGAGGGTGGTTTTTATCCGATTGTTGAAAGCAGTAAAAAGAATAAAGCTTATCGGGTGCGGGTTAAAGGTATAAAAAGACCGCTACGCTGGGTAAGCAAAAGTTGCGGTGAGCGCCTGAACAGTTGTGTTCGTCAGGGCAATAACAAGGATGAGTCAGGAAAGGTCGCAAAGCGTCTTAGTAGCAACACCACGCTGTATCGTGCCACTAAAATAAAAAAAACAAAACCAAAAAAGCAGCCGCAATATTTGTTAGCCCTTAGCTGGCAGCCAAGCTTTTGTGAAACGCATAAGGGCAAGAAAGAGTGCCGCACGCAAACGACCAATCGCTATGATGCCAGTCATTGGTCCTTACATGGCCTTTGGCCTCAACCGCGTGGTAATACTTATTGTGGTGTGAATGATATGGATAAGGGTATTGACCGTCATAAACAATGGCATTTGCTTGCACCGGTTAAATTAAGTCAAAAGACAGCGACTGAATTAGCGTTTGTAATGCCTGCGGTAGCTTCAAATTTACAACGCCATGAGTGGATTAAGCACGGTACCTGTTATGGCTCAAATGCGGAGGATTATTTCTCTGACGCGATTTCGCTGACCCAGCAAATTAATAACTCGATTGTCGGCAAGCTGTTTAATAAAGGTGTCGGCAAACGGGTTAGCCTGAAACAGGTGCGCGCCCATTTTGACAAGGCGTTTGGCAAAGGGGCGGGTAGCAAGGTTGATATGCGTTGTGATCATAAGGGGCGTGTCAGCGAACTTTGGATCAATCTTAAAGGCGACGTTGAGGATGATACTAAAATAGCCGATCTGCTTAAAAACGCTCTGCGTGCCGGTACAACCTGCCAGATGGGACGCATTGATAAGGCTAATCGCTAAGGCTTGCTTCAGCTTTTGTTTTAAAGGAATAGCCGATTAAATAACTTCTCACGGGCATTCTGTTTTGTAAGGTGATTTTATCGGTGATCAATGCCGATGAAGGCCCGCCATCCAAGTTGAGGGCGCGCTCAACGTCGGGTATCTCTGCCATTAGGCCTTTTGAAAGATTGTATAAACTAATGGGGGCCGTGCTGATTATAAGTGTATCCCCCGAGTAGGTTTTGGCAATGACTGTTCGCTGATAGCGTTTATAGTTGTTTTTATGGATGCCGGGCTTGCCATCAGGGTCGATTAAAAAGGGGCCAGATTGAATTACAGTGGGAAGGTCTGTGGTTTGTGAAAAATCTTTCTGGGTGAGTAAGGATAATTTGCCGTGCCGACTAATGCCAATTAGCCCGGAAAGGTTTTTAGATAGATGCGGGTTTACCACTTTGGAATTAACTTTATAATAGCCTACAGGGGCAAACTGCTGATCAAAATAGCCGCCATTCACAATGATGTCGTGTCGATTCTTATCCCAATAGCTTAGGGCGCTATCATTCTGAATACGTTTTGCGATGTCTTTGAGTTTAAAGCGTATTGGTGCGCGCTTATCTATTTTAACCACTGTCGCAACCAGTCCCCACTGCTGATTGATAATAACCCGCTGTTGATAATGCGCTTTTTCACTGGCTGACAAGGGCAGCGCACTGATTATGCCAAAATAGGCTATCCAGAAATTTTTCATGCCAAACACCATTATTGTTTATTACTGTGTGTGAGTCTAAGGCCTGGATTTAAAAATAATGTGCAAAAAATAATGAGATTGTTTGGAATTAATGGCCTGGTGGAGAAAAGGGCAAGCCGAGCCGTAGGCGAGACAACAGTTTTAGCTGACCAGCAGGGTGAGGCGTAGCCGAACAAAAGCCATAAAAAGTAGGGGGGTGTACATTTTAGATTAAGATTATGGGTGTTAGCTATCGATTTATAGATAAAACTGGATACCAATTGGTGCAAATGATTAATTTTTGCCGCGAAAACACTCTAATTGGCGTTGTTTTTATTTAGAGACCTTTGCACAAAAGATATGACGGGTAAAAATTGCTTAAATTTCTCTGATTATTCGTTTATTTTCGGTCAATAGCCCTGCTATTACCCTCAAATCTACAAAAAATCAGAAAAATTGCGCTAATTTTTCTCTCGCCATCCTCTTGTGCAAATGTCTTATTTAGTTTGATTCGATCACTTAATACTACGACAATAGCACCGAATTTTGGGGTTAGGCTCTGCTTTAACGTTAGCAGACAGTGGCTCTAGGCCAACCTGTTCAACTAACACAGCTTATTATAGAGAGAATAATGAAACATCTTAAAACACTAAAAACAAATTTAATAAAAGAAGATTCTCAAACAGGTGTTGTGAGCTTATGGGCATTGGAATTAAATGGAAAGATAATAAGCATTCGCACAGAACAAGGCGATTTAATCAATAAAAAAGAATTGGAATTTGTTAGTGAGCCACTTGCCAGGTATGAAGCCTTTAAGCACATTATTCGACAACGACTTAGAGGATTTTATTCACCAAATCGAGTCACAATGAAAGAGTTGCTCACATACCAACGAAACGATGAAAATTACATTGTTATTGATGGCAATTTAAATTTGGATAGATTAGATCTTGATCGTTTGGATGAAATAGCGGAGGGGCTTGTAGTCAATGGTGACCTGGTTATTGATGGAGGCATTGTAAATAATGAGAGTGATTATGGCCCTTCTCTTAAAGTCTATGGAAAAGTACTGGCTGATTACCTTATTGCTGGTGGTAGTGAAATAACAATAAGACACGCTTATATCCATAGTTTTGTATTAGCTTATTATAATCATGGTAGCTTGGAAATGAGCGAGACCAGTG
>JALWMR010000217.1 GCA_027083815.1 Thiotrichaceae bacterium | reverse complement strand
TGATGCAACTGCACACCTGTTACATCTCAAAACCATATTTTCTTAGTATCGTCACAATACCCCTAAAGCCCTTCATATACGAAGAGATTCTTATTACCTTGCCACTTTGGAATTTAAGCACAAACCAGCTCATGCTGTCGCTATAATAAGCTGACTCAAGGTCGCTCCATTGCTCTTTTTTACTACCTGACCAGGGCGTAGAAAAAGTAATCCCTGTTTTATTAAAATGCCCTTTTGTGAAAAAATATTCAGCAAAGCTATAGATAGCACCCAGACCAAACCCGACTAATAAACTTAAAACGGCGACCAGTTCACTGGTTTTACACCAGACATCCTTATCAAAAAACAGGGCATAAATAGTTAAGCCAACAAATAAAAGGCATCCAGAGCCAATAAGCAAAATCAACCAGTTATAACTTAGTTTCTGCCCCGGTTGGGATGATTCATCAACATAAAGCATGAAACAGCCACATATTAATTATCAAACTTCTTCAAAAGCGACCAAAGAGCCAACACGTACTGGCTTTTGCTGCATTTCTTTAGCTATTTCCTCTACTGAAAAGGGTGCATTTACCGGCTCATCTTTACGCTCAAAAATGGCATTATATTGAGTGAACTCGATATTAATGGTTTGTTTGATTTTTGAGTTAAACAGGCATTGAATCAAGGGGTGCTCACGCTTTTTGTTTGCCGTTATCGAAACAGGTGAACCCTTTTCATCTATTAATGTGGTTCCCCAAACGGCACGGGTATCTCCCTTTTCGTCGATAATATAAAAGGTACGCTTACCTTCGGTTTCTGTTAATTGCTCATCAACAATGCGATCTAATGTAAAAGTTTTAAACATGGTTTACACCTTATGATTATTAGTATTTCGTGGTTACTCCTGGCATTTTAGGCAAGTATGTCACTGATTGGTATTTTTTCCGATAAATGGAAACCCGTACCAGCCTCCCCTTAAGGAAGTCCTGATCAAGTCCAATTATTTTTAGCTTGCCAAAACCGCCGCTATTTTCCACGAAGATCGGCGCAATAGAATGACTATTACGTCTCTCTTCGTGAAAAATAGCGACAATTTTTTCGGCGCTAAATTCTAATCGACTTAATCAGGGCTTCCTTAAGGAGCTTCCAAATAGACTCTACTCTGCCCCATGGCGCAATACCGCCAATGATCTGGGCACGTAAACATCTGCAATATGTGTTGATTGCAGCTCCAGTTTTAACTCAGGCAGTATGCTTTGGTAGATTTCATTTTCTTCGGGAGGATCACCTTCACGGCGCTCTTCAGCGATCATTTCAAACTCAATCGGTAAAATGTCCTTATTAAAACCCTCAAAGGATTCTGTGGGTAGTTTGCTTAAGGTAAAAGAGATTGATTGGCCACGCTTTAAGGTTTTATTAATCGGGTGGCGGTAGGGTTGTTTGCCTCTGTCTGGTACATCCGAATCATCATTTTCAACCGCAATGATTTTTAATGGCTCGGCACCAAAATAAGATAACACCACATCAAGGGCAAAAACATTTTCATCTTCTTCGTATAAAAAATAACTAAAGTCAATATCACGCTGCAAGGAAAGGCGGGTTAAGTCATCCATATCAATCTTGTGTGAATCGGTGATTTCACAATCTAAAACAGATAACCAGGCAGATGAATACTCCTTTAAAAAGCCGCAAAACTCTTCATGCTTATCATCATCATACAAAGAAACAACCACCCGGTTATTAACATAGCGCTCCAAAATTGGGTCATACGAGTTACCGATGGCTGACAGGGCTGTTGTACCCATTTTCTTCAGGTAATCACTTTGAGTGGCAATAACGCTGGAGCCGCCACCTTTCATTCGACTTAGAAAAACATTCAATGCCTCACCAATCGCATCATTAAACATATTAAAAAATATACGCATTTGGCGCTTTAGCACATGAAAAAAACTGGGGTTACTAACCGCATCAACTTCTTTTCTTCTTTTCTCCTGATTCTTTTTAGTTAGCTCACCATGATTTCGATAGATGGCACAAATATTATCAATATCATCGCTATAGAAAATATAGGAGTTTATTGGGTCTCCCGTTGAGCTAGAGGCTCCCCGTGTAAAAGAGAGCTCCATGCCATTGGTATAAACATGAGTTTTACCCCATATACGCTTGCCGCCACGCATTTCAATGGTCGAATGAAAACCATGCAAGTCTTTTAAGACACGATCTTTATTGCGCCACTTCATGACATTCGAAAATAAGGCACCGAGAAAGATAAATCCGATGGTTAATAGAAAAATATTGTCCATAAAGCCCGATAAACCTGAAATAATAATGAGAGACCTTTGCACGAAAGATATGACGGATAAAAACTGCTTAAATTCCCCTGTTTTTTTCGTATATTTTCGGTCAATAGCCCTGCTATTAACCTCAAATCTACAAAAAATCAGGAAAATTACGCTAATTTTTCTCTCGCCATACTCTCATGCAAAGGTCTCAATGAAAAAAGAAGCCTAAAAAGCACACCCCCCCACTTTTTATGGCTTTTCTATCTACCCTTCGCGCCAACATTGCTTCGCGTCGCGGCTCGCTATTTACCTCATAAGCGTAACACTAACTAGCTGTTTAATAGCTGAATATTGGTTTTCTTAGTCAGAATTCTTAAGCATGACTGAAAGAGACATTACTGTCTGTGATATTTTTTACAGTTTTAGCAATTTGAACCCGCTTAATTTAAAGAGGTCCTGATTAAATGATTAAATAAAGTAGGCAATCAACTGCAAACAAACCCACGCAAAAAAACCCGCCAGAATATCATCAACCATAATACCCAGCCCACCATGTACCTTCTTATCCAGCACAGAAATTGGCCAGGGCTTCCAGATATCAAACAGACGAAACAGTACAAAGCCGATAACAACCCATATCCAGCCCTGCGGTGCCGCAATCATGGTGACAAAATATCCGGCAAACTCATCCCAGACAATGCCTGAGTGATCATGCACGCCTAACATTTCAGATGATTTACCGCATATCCAGATACCTACCAAACTCACTAAAAGAGTAATAAACAGATAAACTGGTAAGGACAAAGGCTGCATTAATAAAAACAGGGGGATAGCAGCCAGGGTGCCAAATGTACCCGGCGCGACGGGTGCCAAACCGCTACCAAAACCAAAGGCCAAAAAATGCACAGGGTTGGTCAATACCTTGCGGTTTAAATCAGCGACAGGTGGTTTTTTATTCTTCATTGAAATGATTATACCCCCTCCGCCCTGCCTGATTCAGCAAAGACTTTCCTGACTGATCGATAATAATGGTATTTGCCTTATTCTGAGGAATAATTTCGCCGATACAGCTTACACCAAGATCCAACTTTTTCAGCCTGGTTTCCTGATTCTGCGGCAGCGTGAACAGCAACTCATAATCATCCCCTCCTGCCAATGCCAAATCAAACGCATGTGACTTTGTTATTTTTTTCAATGAACCGGAAAGGGGAACTTTTGTTAAATCAAGCTTTGCAGCCTGCCCGGAGGCTTGTAAAATATGGGATAAGTCCTGCAATAAGCCATCTGAAATATCAATACACGAAGAAGCAAATTCACGGATAGCCAGGCTGGTGGAAACCCGGGGTGTAGGTCGGTTAAGACGCGCCTCACAAAAAGCTAAATCTGCCTGATCCAAAGGTGGCTCTTTGACATTGCCAAGTGCCAATTGCAAACCCAGCGCAGCATCACCCAAAGTGCCAGTAACATAGATTTTGTCGCCAGGCTGCGCTCCGCTTCGCAATAAGGCCGTGCCATTTTCAAGCCAGCCCATTACTTGTATGCTAATACAAATTGAGCCTTGCGGCCCCCGAGTGGTATCACCACCGACTAGATCACAATGATAGTGGGTGGCTATTTCCTTTAAGCCGGCACTAAAACCTTTTAGCCAATCGGGATTATTTTCAGGCAGGCTCAAGGCCAGGGTAAACCAGGCCGGGGTAGCACCCATGGCGGCCAAATCACTTAAATTAACCGCCAGTGCTTTAAAGCCAATATCTTGAGGAGGCGTATTGACAGGAAAATGAACACCTGAAATCAGAGTATCAATAGATGTTACAAGCTGCGTATTTTCAGGAAGCGCCAGAACAGCCGCATCATCACCGACAGCCTTAATGACCCCATTTTTATTTGAGATTTTCCAGGTAAAATAATGATTTATAAGGTCAAATTCGCTCAATGAAACTCAACTATCCTTATCTTTATCCAGTTTGCCTGCCAGCTTGTCGAGTACACCATTAATAAATTTGTGCGCCTGATCGGCACCGAATTTTTTAGTCAGATTAACTGCCTCATTGACCACCACTTTATAAGGTGCTTCGGGGTGATGAATTAATTCGCAGGCTGCCATGCGTAATACGGCGCGCTCTATCTGGTCCAGATGCTCTGCCTTGCGATCAAGAAAAGGGTTTAGCTGAGCGTCAATTTCGTCCTTTTTTTGCATAACACACTGCACAAGCGACTGAAAAAAAGCCATATCCGCTTTTGGAATATCTTTGGACAATGCCTGATCTTCCTGCAAACCGACATAAATATCCTGATACGAATTGCCCGTCATCTGCCACTGATAAATGGCTATCAAAGCCAGCTTGCGCGCAACCCGTCGCTGCGAGATAAACTGCTGTTTTTTATCTTTTATTTTATTATTAGCCACTGTCGTTCTACTTGAATTTCTTTAACAGGGAGACCATTTCAATGGCGACCACCGCAGCTTCAGCCCCTTTATTGCCCGCTTTGGTGCCGGCACGCTCAATTGCCTGTTCAATGGTATCCGTGGTGAGAATGCCATTAATAATCGGCAAGCCGGTATCCAGCGCAATACTGGACAAGCCTTTGGCTGAGGCATCTGCAACAATATCGAAGTGTGGTGTACTGCCACGAATCACCGCACCCAGGGCAATCACCGTGTCATACTTGCCACTGTTTGCCATTGCCTGAACCATCACAGGCAACTCAAAAGCACCCGGAACCCGCACAATTTCAATCGCCTTGTCATCAACCCCGTGACGTTGCAAGGCATCTACCGCGCCCTCGCACAGGCTTTCAACAATAAAGGAATTAAAACGCGCTACCGCTATTCCAAACTTTGCTTTTCCCGGATTAAAATCACCGGCTAATTCTTTGATATTACTCATAATTTATTCCTGATACTTTTTAACTCTTTATTGCCAGTACGCGACCTGAACCGTAACTGCCGTATTTCTCTTTATTTTGCCTAGGAGCAAGGCGAAAGCGCGCAGTTTATAAGCATAAATGAGCACTTTCAACGCGGCTATTGGGCAAAATAAAGTGAAATCAGTTATTTCCTGACGTATTCTACTATTTCCAGGCCAAATCCAGCCAAACCGTGCAGTTTCATGGGGGCGCTCATAACCCGCATTTTGCTCACCCCAATATCACTTAAAATCTGTGCGCCAATGCCAAAGGTACGCAGATTGGTGGGGGCATCGTTTACCTCGGGTTGCTGTTCGTGATCGGCATCCAGCTCTTTTAGGCGTTTTAGCATATCCGTTTGACCATGACCGCGCAACACAACGATTACGCCCTCGCCTTCCTGCTGCATAATTTGCATCACACTACGCAGCGGCCAGCCACAGCCCTCTTCCTGCAATGACAGGGTATCGCACAATGAATCTTCAATATGAACCCGCACCAGGGTGGGCTTGTCTGCGTCTATTTCACCTTTAACCAGCGCCAGGTGGGTTTGATTGCTGGTGCCATCCGAATAGGCAACTACCTTAAATTCACCAAACTCTGTATTTAAGGTGACTTCATGCTCACGTTTAATCGTTTTCTCAGTTTGAACCCGATAACGGATCAAATCTTCAATGGTGCCAATTTTTAAATTATGTTGTTTGGCAATTTTAACCAGATCATCGCGGCGCGCCATGGAGCCATCTTCATTCAGTATCTCAACAATCGCCGCCGCAGGCTCAAAACCGGCAAGACGCGCCAGATCACAACTCGCTTCGGTATGACCGGCGCGGGTTAAAACGCCACCAGGCTGTGCCATCAGGGGAAAGATATGCCCTGGTTGAACAATGCTTTTTTCGCTGGCATCCGGTGCTACCGCAGCGCGAATGGTCAAGGCGCGATCATAGGCAGAAATACCGGTAGTCACCCCTTCAGCGGCTTCGATTGAAATAGTGAAATTAGTGCCAAATTCTTCGGTATTGTCTGCTACCATCAGGGGCAATTTAAGCTGCTTGCAGCGCTCAGCCGTAATCGGCATACACACCAGGCCACGCCCGTGAGTCGCCATAAAATTAATATCTTCCGGGCGCACCTTGGAAGCCGCCATCACAAAATCGCCTTCGTTTTCACGGTCCTCATCATCCACGATAATGACCATCTTGCCTTCAGCAATATCTTCAATAATTTCTTCTATCGTATTAAATTTCATGTATTTTTTATGCTCTTCGTTTTTCTTGCGTCTTGTCTCATGTAAAAGGTGGCTTAAGACTTAAAACCGTTTTCTGCAAGAAATGCCTCTGTAATCGTTGATGAATGTGTCTCATCCAGGGCACCACCCTGAATCAGGCGTTCAAGATAACGCGCTACTACATCCACTTCCAGATTTATTTTGGTACCCGATTGATATTCACCGATAATCGTTTCAGCAATGGTATGTGGGACGATATTAATTTCAAACTCGGCAGCCTCAACTTTATTAACCGTTAAACTCACCCCATCAATCGTGATAGAACCTTTGGCGGCAATATATTTAGCCAGTTCATCCGGTGCTTTAATTCGAAAGCGCTCCGAACGCCCATCGTGATGACGCGAAACCACCTCACCCAGGCCATCGACATGGCCGCTCACCAAATGACCACCCAAACGGGTTTGCAGAGTCAGTGCCTTTTCCAGATTAACCCGCGAACCCTGCGACAAACCGCCCAAAGAGGTTAACGACAAAGTCTCGCGGGATACATCCGCCGTAAAACCAGAATCGCTCAGAGCGATTGCAGTCAAACACACACCATTAACCGCAATGCTGTCACCCAGGGCAACATCGCTTAAATCCAGCTTGCCGGTATTAACCTGCAAGGCAATATCGCCACCTTTCGGCTGTAAATCGGCAATGCGACCGACAGATTGTATAATTCCTGTAAACATGAGGTTTTTGAGTTTTATTCAAAGGGCTGGCTATTATCTACCAGCTGGGGGAATAGTGAAAGGCTTGTCTAGCCCTGTGGAGATGAAAAGGGCAAAAAAGTGGGGGGGTGTACTTTTTGGATATGTTTTTTGCCTTTTTTGGGTTCATTATTTTTGATGAATGGTTCTAAGGTGGGTGAAGGGTTAAGTTTTGGTGGGGAATAGTATGGGAGGGTACACCCCCGTACTTTTTTGCGGTTTTGCCCTGAATATAATGCAGAGTAGTACCTGGAAGGGTTTGTAGTCTGTTTCGTAGATTGTAGTAGGTTTCGCAGCCTGATACTGATGTGTTTTTCATTAAATATTAGAACATGGCTGCGAGATACTTTTCTGTCAACAGCTACAGAAAAGTATCCAGCCGAGCCGCAGGCGAGACAACAGCTTTAGCTGGCCCGAAGGGTGAGGCGCAGCCGAATAAAAGAAAGCCGCCTTGCTAACAAGCCGCAAGCGGTTAGTATTCTGATTAACCGTCCTTGCTGCAGCCAACATCGACACTCCCTGCGGAAGTGTAACGATATACTTTCCAGCGCCTAGGGCGCTTTGGAAAGCAACTCGCTCCTATCGTCGCTCAAACAGGCGAAAGCCCTGATCCGCCGATGTCTGCGTTGCTCGGCTTGTTAAAGGGGCTTGTTGCGGAATTTGAGTAATGGGGCATAGTGAAAACTAGTTGTTTTAGACCCACTCCCGTACTTGTTAGCTGTTTTGTGATACGAAGTGGTGTGGTTTAAATGATGGGTGTCCTTAATATTTGCTTAATATTTGTGATTATACAACCAAGGCTTTTTAGATTTTAGTATTTTCTATCTGAGGATTTGAGCCAATAAAACAACAATTGACAATACAACCAGTTTACTGGATAAAACAACCCGTTTTAGCTGAGATAAATTAATACCAGTGTTAAAACTACGGAATTAGTAGTTTGTACTAACAATACCTTCTTTGTTATAAGTTACTTCAACATTCGAACCATAGACGATCTTTGCTTTAACAAACTTATCAGACCTACCCTTGACTTTCAGGTCATATTCATAAGTACCACTTAATATTTTTCCATCCTGTACATTCGAACGCACATTGATTGCTTTGATGGAAAGAACAAACGTCTCACCGTACTCTGTCCATTCACGAGTATAATTGGCGTTGTATACATCCGTATTTCCACTGACAACATCCGAAATATTAAGGTCTGTAAACTTTAAAAATTCCATTGTTTCTCCATTTGAATCAGTAGTAGTAAGAATATCATAATATTCCAACGAATCACCAAACTCAATTGTGAACCTGCCAGACTTTCGATCACCAGATAATTCTCTTTTCACCTTCCCAAGAATTCCACCTGAGAACCCCTTTTTATCAGCTAAAGAAAAACGCTTTATTCTATACCCGGAATCAGCAAGCTTGCCAAAACTGACAACCGTTATAGAGCCACCATCAGATTGATCATTAACCGTGTAGTCTATAATCCCATTAAAGTAGTCGTCACCACTGTTTTCACAAGACTGACCGGGAAGAGAAGAATTTTTTAGTTGTACACCTGAAAATTCCTCCATTTCGAACGCACCTGTAGAAGAATTATCTGAAGAGGAGTAGTCTAGCACCGTTAAACTACCATACTCGCAGTCACTGTCACGAGAAAGGTATTCACTCATATCAGCGAACTCCAGAGGAGTATGTATAGCAAGTTCAACACTTTCTACAAATCCAACTGCTAGACTAAGTACCGC
The DNA here is from genome assembly GCA_027083815.1 of Thiotrichaceae bacterium. GTDB lineage: Bacteria > Pseudomonadota > Gammaproteobacteria > Thiotrichales > Thiotrichaceae > Cocleimonas. The sequence goes on along the minus strand of JALWMR010000217.1, from coordinate 768 downwards.
ATTATCACTAATCCTATGGTACTGAGAAGTTATAAACCTGGATTCGGCACCATACTTAAATACATCGTAACCTTCAAACATCCCAGGATACTTAAAGCTGTTAGCTGGTGGGTTAGCTGGTGGGTTAGCTGGTGGGTTAGCTGGTGGGTTAGCTGGTGGGTTAGCTGGTGGGTTAGCTGGTGGGTTAGCTGGTGGGTTAGCACCTGATGACCCACCGCCACAACCATAAAAAGCCAAACTAAGAATAAACATAAGCAAATTTTTTTTAATCATCATATAGAGACCTCTTTCTCATAAAACACAAATCTGTTTTAAACCCTTAAATACCAAAAAATAATGCTAGCTTTTTCCGCCCCTAAAAAGCAGCCACCCCATACTAAACATCAATAATGGAATAATAATCATCAGGATTAACTTGTTTCCAAAATACAAAAAGGGTGTTCCCGTTTCTGCAAGCATTATACTCCCTGGTAAAAACCCTTCGCCAGCATGCCTTTCCAGAACCGCCCTACCCTTTTTGGTGATTATTCCTGAAACCCCATTATTACTTGAAACCAACATAGGTTTTTGTAATTCCATAGCTCTAATTCTAGCAAGATTGAAAAAGTAATTTTTTACCCATTTATATTTGACTGCTGACAAATCACTAAAGGTAACAAGTACATTAGAATACCTTGATCTTTCACTTATTTCACTATTAAATAATACTTCATAACATATAATAGGAGTCATTTTGACATTATCATAAACAAGCATTCCATCTTTTTT
>JALWMR010000216.1 GCA_027083815.1 Thiotrichaceae bacterium | reverse complement strand
GAAGATTCTCACGCCAACTTGGATTATATCACAAGCGGCGAAGCCTGGTCATGGATAGAGCTTATCAGTGCCATTATATTGGAACCTGAAGAGCTTTCTCATCTATCTGCCCTAAATACAGCATTAACCGATGAAAACTGGATAGAGCCATTACCCATAAATACACTCCAATCATTATTGCTCCGCTTAAGAAGTCCTGAAAGTGCAACCGAAGATAGCAATGCGACCAAAGAAACAGAAAATACGAAAGAGACAAAACTAACTTCAGATATCGATCTGGCAGTAAATGAAAAGCAAGCTGAAACAACTACTCCTGGCAAAAACGATACTTCACTCGAGCCAGAAAATACTGAAACCGAAGTTTCTACCAATGAATTTATTAGCTGGGATGACGGTATTCACCCAGAATTATTAGCCGTATATTTTCAAGAAACACCTGACCAGGTCGCTGATGTTGCCGCCCTCCTCCATAAGATCGCCAAGGGTAAGGCTGATAAAGACGACCATAAACAAGCTGCTCGAATCGCCCACACAATCAAAGGATCCAGCGGTGTACTGGGTATTAGCACTCTCGTTGATCTCACACACAAACTGGAAGACATTCTGGATTATTCGGTCGATCATGATCTGCCCGAACAAATATCGGAACTATTGGCTGAGTCATCTGACTGCCTTGAAAGCCTGTTCGAAAATATTCAAAATAAAGAGGCTCCGCCAAAGGAATTTGCTCCTGTTCTAGCTAAATTAACAAAAAGTGCAGAATCGCTTAAACTGGATGAAACTGATCTGGAAAACCTAAATCTGGAAACGCCGGATTTACCAGACTTTATTAGACATTCAGAATCTAAAAATGAACAAACAGATACCTCAATAGATAATTCATCAAGTGATAAAAAAGAGAAAACGACCCACAAGAAAGTCAATAAAACTGCGTCAAATACTAATAATCCAGTCTCCGAGGCACACATCCGCGTACCTGTTTCAGTAATTGATAAATTATTAAATCTGGCTGGTGAACTGGTAACAACATCCAGTCAGGTTTCAGATAAAATCGGCAAAACACTACAAACACAAGCAACCATAAAAGAGCAGGATACACGTATACATAAAATGCTCTCGGAATTGACTGAAACCATTGATCAACAGGAAAAAGACCAGGCTAATCTATTATCCAGCCTTAAAGACAGCGATTTTGATGCGCTTGAAATGGACACCTACAATGAGTTACATAGTATCGTTGGTCTCCTGACAGAAAGTATCCTGGATAGCGAAACTATCGAGACTACCGTTGGACACCAGCTTGGCGAACTCAGCGATCACTTGAGAACACTTGACCAACTCAATAAAGAGCTGAGCGAAGCAATTTTGAGTTCTCGCATGGTCTCTGTTGATACTCTAGTTCCTCGATTGGAGCGCATCGTTCGTGAAACCTGCAGAAAAACAGGTAAAAAAGCTGAACTTATTATAAGCGGCAATCAAATAAACATTGATACAGACATTATAAACGGTTTGGTTGACCCCTTACTGCACCTGCTAAGAAATGCCATAGACCATGGTTTAGAATCACCGCAACAGCGACAGGATAATAATAAAGACGAAACCGGAAAAATCTGCCTTGATTTCAAACGCAAAGGTAACTTTGTTGAAATGAAACTAAGCGATGACGGTAAAGGCATTGATCCTGAGTTTATTTATCAGCGGGCCATTGAAAAAGGGTTAATTACGCCGGATCAAGAGTATTCCAGGCAAGATGTATTAAAACTCATATTAAAAGCGGGCTTTACTACGCAAGATCAGGTCAGCGACATTTCCGGTCGTGGGGTTGGAATGGATGTGGTTAAGAGTGCCATAGAACTACTTAACGGATCATTAAATATCCATAGTGAAATAGGTGAAGGAACCAGTTTTACAATCAAAATTCCTTTAACACTGGTCACCTCCGCCACCCTGTTGGTAAAAGCTGCGGGTAATCAGGTTGCAATTCCAACAGATAGTATAGAGCAACTGTATTACCTGTCACCTGAAGAGGTGATAAAACGGGATAATCAATATTTCTTTATTTATGAAGAAAAAGAAATCCTGATCCAGTCACTGACATCACTGCTAAACTGGCAGAAGGGTGAAATAAATTACTCACAAGCCCAAACACTGTTGCTTGTTAAAAGTAATGATAATGAGCTGTCTGCCATACATATTGAGCAGATGATGAACTCAAAAGAGGTCGTAATAAAAAGTCTTTCACCCTGGATCGACTCAAGCAAAGGTGTTGTTGGAGCTTGTCACTTACCCGATGGTTCCGTCGCCCCCGTGCTTAACTTGCCATTAATAATAAAGCAGCAAAATAACAAAAGCCTTTCTGATACAGAAGTGACAGTTGACTCCCATGATGTAGAAACAAATGAGCAAACTGATGAAGCTTATGAATCAACAGAAATACCGACTATTTTAGTAGTAGATGACTCACTCAGTAATCGTAAGGCACTTAGCCTGATTATTGAACAAACCGATTTTAAGGTAGTGACTGCTGTCGATGGCCTTGATGCACTCAACATTATGAACGAGCAACCAATTTCACTTGTCTTTACTGATCTTGAAATGCCCCGAATGAATGGACTGGATCTCACCCAGTCAATTCGCGCCTGGAAAGCCAATAAAGACATACCTATAGTTATGATTACATCAAGAACAACCAGTAAACACCGTCAACTCGCCGAAAAAGCAGGCGTTAATGATTATTTGACGAAACCAGTCGTAACAGAAACCTTACTGGAATCAATCGAACAATGGATAAACCACAAGGTAACAGCGTTTACCTGAAAACAAACATATAAAACCAATAAAAAAGGGTCTATTGCTTAAAAAGACCCTTTTAAAACAATAAACAAGAACAGAATAGTAACTAAAAAGTACACCCCCCTACTTTTTAGCCATTTTGTCAAATATAACAATAAACAGGTGATAATAATGGAAAAATCAAACATTAACCCAGGCAGCCTAGGTATTTATTTTGCAGGGCTGACAGCAAAAGAGCGATCTGTTTTTGATCGGGTTCTGGCATTTAATGCAACACATGGGTTGGCATCCCATGTCTGTACTGATAGTGGCAGCGCCAAGCTGATAATTACATCAGACGATGCCATAGCAGGCATAGAGGCCGGATCAGAGCAAACTATCCTTATTGTCGTCAATCAGATTGATACAGACCAAAAGCATCTACAAGTAAAAAGACCTTTGCTTATTACCCGTGTGATGAATGCACTTAGCGATGCTATTAAAAAAGCTCAGACTAATCAGTCTGAAACAATAACGAAAAACAAAACGGTTAATGAGAAAAAAACAGAAACTGCTACACAATCAGAAACAATAGCAACAAAAGCCCCCGAAAATACACAACAAGCAGGACATCATGCTCTCGTCATTGACGACAGTGCTGCGATTCGCAAACAGCTCGAACTAGAATTACGCGATGCCGGTATCACTGCTGACTTTGCAGAGTCAGGAGAACAGGCGCTTGAAAAAGTCGCCGAAGGGGAATACGACTTGATTTTTCTGGATATCATTATGCCCGGCATTGATGGTTATGAAACCTGTAAACAAATGCGTGCCACCAGTGAATACAAAAAAACCCCTATTATCATGCTCAGTGGCAAAACATCACCCCTGGATGAAGTTCAAGGTGTCATTGCCGGCGCTACTACCTATTTAACCAAACCAGTAAAAAGCGTCATGCTACAGGAAACCCTGAACCGTGTTACCAAGTGGCTGGATAACTTCTCCGAGACAGAAAACAAAAAAGATTCAGCACTTGCTTGAGAAGCCACTGATTCAGGAAAACCTGATTAAGAGCCATTTAAAAACAAGTCAAAGCAGCTCCCCACAAAGGCAATCGTTCCGGCATATGCCGGAGCGCAATCCTTTGACTAATTTTAATCACCCTTACTCTGTTTAACGATATGATCCAGTAAACCTTCTGAAGCTGACTGCACCATATCAAACACCTTTTCAAAGCCAATACTACCACCATAATAAGGGTCAGGCACCTCACTATTCTCCCAGTCTCCGGCAAAATCCATAAACAAGTGTAATTGCGCCTTTTGCTTATCACCCTTTAACGCTTTTAAATCATCATAATTGGAACGATCCATGGCAATAACATAGTCAAAACGATCAAAATCTACACGCTCAACCTTGCGCGCCCGTTGACCAGACAGATCAAGCCCGCGCGTTTTAGCCGTAGCCTGTGCCCGTCTATCAGGTGGTTCACCAACATGATAAGCATGGGTACCAGCTGAATCAATAGTGATAATATCCTCCATTTTATGTTGCTTAACCACATGGCGAAAAACACCTTCAGCAGTGGGAGAACGACAAATATTACCCATACAGACAAATAATACAGAAACTTTCCTTTTATTACTCATAAAATTGTACTTAACCCAGTGTATTTTTTATTATTTAAAGGATAAGCCTAAATTAAAACAAAAGCTACGCTGTCGTTATTTTTCGTTTTCATATTGGAGCTTTTTGTACAAGAAAAACAATTAGAGCAAGACTTCGATAAATTATTGGCTACTTTTTTTGAGAGATACACACGTAAAGTATTCCACGGTCTTCTTTTCGTTATATTAAGCCTCTGTCTTATCTACTTCAGAGCCTGCTTTTTCACTATTGCTCGTCAACATCTGGTCAATTGTCGATTTGTGCCTCATTTCATAAATCTTTCTAAATAACCAACCGGCGGGGATGTCTTCACCCGTTAAGGCTGCCTCCAACAGATTAATATTTTTCACCACTCGCAGCATATGCCGACGTGCGTCATAGGTACCGCACATTAAAAAACGATCACCGGGACGAATGATCCGGTTATTTTCAGGCAACAAAACATTACCTTCACCACGCTTTAAAAATAGTAGTAATGCTGCAATGTGCTTCTCTTTTGCATATTTTTCGCTTAATTCTTCTCCATGCAATATATCTTCAACCAGAACCTGACGCTTTTTAATAACATCACAAAGTGCTGGTGTTTCATCAGGCGTAATACTGATTTCCCACAATTCAGGCACACGGTCATGTACAACGCCAATGATGCGGCTCACCAGCTCATTCGCCTTATCATTTTTAAAACGCGACACGATACGTAAAAAATCACCTAGCATAGGCGTTCTGATTAAAGCAAAAATCGTATTTGAGATGACCTGACCTCGTTGCATCAGCATATCAAGGTGGGCCGACTGGAACAGGTGTGCATTTTTATCTTCATTTTGGCGCGCCACCCGAAAAGCATCTGGATTAACTTCTTCGGCAGTCATAATAATAGATAAGTTATTTGCGTCCACATTAGTACCGGCAATAATGCCAGCAGCCTCTTTAATCCCGGCTTTTATAAGTGTTGCCGCCTCTGTTGGACGACCTATAACTGACCCGGATGGTAAGTCCCTAACCTCGCGGTTTGACTCAATAACACGTAATACAACATCCTCATCATCCAGATGTGCATACAACGCCCGACCAAAACGACCAAAGCCACAAATAATCCATAAGCCTCTTTTTAGTGCTGGTGGTTCTTGCATTTGCTCACCCGGTTTACCCGTCATCCAGTCATACAGGCTGTATAAACTGGGTGATCTTAGCGCCAGCGCCAAACGGGAAGCAAAGGTTTCAAAGGGGTTTATCACTTCATTTGCCCCAAATGACAAAATATTAGATTCTCCTTCGGGTGTTTCAGCACGGGCAATTAGACGTAAATCGGGGTTTAATAACTGAGCAACAATCGCCACGGTCAGATTGACACTATCGTTATTAATTAAAGTAATAATTCCCCGACACCAGTGGCTTTTTATACCCCCCATTTCCAATATTTCAGATTGTGAAGCATCGGCACACAAGCCAACCACCGGGCTGACAAAATCATCAGACTCCAGTTCATTGATTCGATTTTCATCGACATCAATCACCACGACCACTATACCTTCACGCGATAGAGAGTGAGTAAGCTGCAACCCGGTATCACCATATCCACAAATAATATAGAAAGGCTCGCGGATATTTCTAACGCGGCGACTAAAGCTATTATTTTTCATCGACTGGCGAAAAATCGGGTCTTGAAAAACGCTCAGCAACATACCTATTCCATATAACCAGGCAACCACTGTGGCATACATAGTTATCAGCACCCAATAGCGTTGCGCATCCGTGAAGGCATAGGGTATTTCACCAAAACCAATGGTGGTCCCCATAAAACTGACAAAATAAAAGGCATGGAAAAAGGACATTTTCCAAGGGTTTCCCTGATCGTCAACACCCGGGATAAGTACAAAGCCTATGACCGAAATAGCATAGACGATAATTAACACAATCAACGGCGAGCGTAACCGTCGAAAAAGAATATAAAAGAGATTAGACATGCGTCTTGCGCCTCAGGAGTCTATCTTCCCGTTAGCGGCGAATGGTTATGGTATCTGATACCAGCAACACCACCGAAATAATATTCGCCAGCAATGCCCCGCCCGACAGGGAAACTACCGTTCCTAGTGCCGAACCACCCAGAGTTTCATTAGCAATGTGTTCCGTCATTCCCCAAACAAAAGCAGCTGCAATCAATTGTAGGTCAGCCACCAGACTGGTAGCCAAAAAAACTGCCCCCAGATGCGTACGATCACCCACTTTTAAAACAGTTGAAATCAAGCTGACAACAATTGCGGCATAAAGCTCATAGATATTATGGTGTGCCGGATCATCCATCCCGCCCAAAAAAAAACCAAAGTTTAATGTCAAAGCCAATACAATAAAAAATGCAAAGATTACTTTTTCTGAATTCATAGCCGCGCGCCTGCTGATTCTGGGTTAATTGTGTTTAGTATAATAGAAAAAAGTACACCCCCCCACTTTTTATGCGTTTTAACGCACCCTTCGGGTAGTTGTCGCTACGCTCCAACATTGTTTCGCCTACGGCTCGGCTTGCGCTTTTATCGGCTAGACCCAGAACGATATTCTGCCATTAGTATCAGGTTTTAGGCAAGGTCACTCCTTTTTGCCCCTGATATTTTCCGCCACGGTCTTTATAGGATGTTTCACAAACTTCATCTGATTCAAAAAATAACATTTGCGCCACACCCTCATTGGCATATATCTTTGCAGGCAACGGCGAGGTATTGGAAAACTCCAGGGTAACATGCCCTTCCCACTCTGGCTCAAGTGGTGTGACATTGACGATAATTCCGCAGCGGGCATAGGTTGACTTACCCAAACAAACGGTCAAAACACTACGCGGAATGCGAAAATATTCGACAGTACGTGCCAGGGCAAAAGAGTTTGGCGGAATAATACACACATCTGACTTAATATCGACAAAGCTATCTTCATCAAAGGCCTTAGGGTCAACTACGGCCGAGTTAATATTGGTGAAAATTTTAAACTCATCGGCACAACGTACATCATAGCCATAGCTGGATGTACCGTACGAGACTATACGATTGCCATTATCCTGACGAACCTGACCCGCCTCAAATGGCTCAATCATGCCTTCCTGTTGCGCCATGCGGCGAATCCATTGATCCGATTTTATACTCATCTACTGTTACTCTCTAAACTAGCGGATATTAGCCTGACCAGTGCGCTGAAATGGGATTTTAAACCAGGGCAAGTGGACTGATCCGCCTAACTTGTAATCCAGTGTGCGGTTACGCAACAAGCCCGGAATCATATTCATCATATTGGTAAAACTCAAGGTCAACGGCACGGTCACCTTCTGGCTATCACCACCCTTAAGGGTAACGCGTTCCTCTTTGGTGCCATTTGCAACCTGTATGCCATTGAGACTCAAACCATAATCAAACCCGGATAACGGAATGGGGAATTTATTTGGATTCTGAATATCCAATACAAAAGTTGCCGTACCCCCCGATAGATTAAAATTGCCCAGTTCGACTTTGTGAACCTGAACCTTTGGTGGTTCAACTACCCCTTTAATACCGCTGGATGAACAGGCAGTAACGAAAATAATAAGAAATGCAGACAGTAGGAAAGAACGATAAATTGATGTTTTCATAAGAGTAAGCCCATAATTTTAATCTAGATTATTTGTGGATTCTAAAGCAAAAAAGCCCCACAGGAAAGTTAGACTCCTATAGGGCTTTTAAAATCAACAAACAAAACCAGATCAAGTATTCTGAATAACAATATTCGGGAACTTGGTGCTGTAATCCTTACCCTGCTCTGCTAATTTGGCTGCCATGCGGCGAGAAATATCTTTGTAGAGCTCAGTATTCTTACTATCCGGATCGGCCACAACGGTAGGTTTGCCCGCATCGGCTTGCTGACAAATAGTGATATCCAGGGGAAGTGCGCCTAAATAATCAACCTCTGACTCATCTGCCATGCGCTTGCCGCCGCCTTCACCGAAAATATGCTCGGCATGACCGCAGTTGCTACAAATATGAATGCTCATATTTTCCACAACACCCAACACAGGAACTTCAACTTTTTCAAACATTTTCAATCCCTTACGCGCATCAAGCAAAGCAATATCTTGTGGTGTGGTAACGATCACAGCGCCACTCACAGGGATTTTTTGCGATAATGTAAGCTGGGTATCACCCGTTCCGGGAGGAAGGTCAACTACCAAATAATCCAGATCACCCCAGTTTGTATCATTAAGCAACTGCTCAAGTGCCTGTGTCACCATGGGGCCACGCCAGATCATCGGCGTTTCTTCGTCCACCAAAAAGCCAATCGACATCGTTTTAATACCGTAGTTTTCCATTGGCTCTAGTGTTTTGCCATCTTTTGATTCTGGCTGACCGCTAATACCCAGCATACGTGGCTGACTTGGGCCATAAATATCTGCATCCAGCATACCGACACTTGCACCATCTGCCGCCAGCGCCAGCGCCAGGTTAACCGATGTGGTTGACTTACCCACACCACCCTTTCCCGATGCCACAGCAACGATATTCTTGATTCCTTCAATACGCTTTAAACTTTTTTGCACAGTGTGCGCTGTAATATCTTGCTCAACCGTTACCTCAGCTTTGTTGATAGCAGGGTCGGACTCAAGCTTTTGCTTAACAGCTTCTGCCAGCTCTACACGATATTCACCCGATGGATAACCCTGTACAATACGCACAAAAACGGTATCACCTTTTATATCAACATCTTTAACCGAATTAGATGCTATTAAATCTTTTTCAGCGTAACGATCTTGAACATCTTTTAATAATGTATCGACCTGTTCGCGTGTAAGCTCTGACATGATAAATCTCCTGAGTTCAGAATACCTGATAAATTGTGTCGGGCATTCTACACCAACCCTATACAAACAAAAACTGGAATATTAGTAAGGATTAATCAAGCCTTCTGAAAGGGTCTCTATAAAGCCTGGATTAAGGAAGCTCTGATTAAGTCCAATAAATTCTGGCAACGCCAAATTTCCTGAATCAAGGCATGTGAGCTTAGAATACTTACTGCCTTGTAAGTGAGCATAACGCAGAGTCTGGGAATTTGGCTAAGCCCCGCAGTAACTGTGTTCAAAGTCAATATTATTCAGCATAATTTGGATCCCATCGAGTGTTATTTTTCAACATGGAATTCAATATAGTCAGAAGTTTTCTCATACAAGCAATCACGGCTACTTTTCGTATTTTACCTTTTCTTATTAATCGATCGTAAAAAGCTTTGATTGGTTTATTATATTGAA
>JALWMR010000215.1 GCA_027083815.1 Thiotrichaceae bacterium | reverse complement strand
TCCTTTGACTCATCATCAAAACCATAACCCTGCCATGGTTCTGGAGTAAATACACCAATGTATTTAAGGATACGCATGGAAGGAATACCGTAAACGATAACCTGTCCGGACTGACCACCCGAGCTAAATGCCAGGAATTCATCGCGTCCACCGGTTGGCGTATACGTCTTGGCTGCCGCTAAAATATCTTTCTCGGTTAAACCACGAGCCTTCATTACATCTTGTAATGACTCAGCAGATGCTGGCCCGGCAGTAAATCCAAGAAAAGAAGCGACAATTGACGTCACCATCATTTTCTTCATTAATTTCATAATTATCTATCTCCTCACGAGAGTTGGTGCAATAAAAAACCACTGCAATTACTAACTTATCTTAGTCTCATCTATACGCGACCATTGCTTTAAAAAAACAAACAACAAGCCGCATAACAACAAATTAAAGAACTATCGTTGTAATCACTGTATTCTAATTCTGATACAGATAAGACTTCACAAAATGAAGCCCAGCTAAAACAAAGTGTGTCATTTCACACATAAATGCAGTCTAGTATTCAAGCTGCAACTATGAATTGACCTGAATCAAGTAGCTTTCTGTATTGACTAATTAAGCTACGCCAACCTTATAAAACAGGCATAAAACATGAAAAAAGTTGACCTCGATCAAACTTTTGGAAAACAACAGGTAGAAGCCAGTGAGCGAGAGAAACTCATTCGACGTGTTTTTAATAAAGTCGCCCCACGTTATGATTTAATGAATGATGTCATGAGCTTTGGCATTCATCGCGCATGGAAAAGCAAACTGGCAAAACTGGCAAAACCGAAAGCAAACCAGACTATCGTTGATCTGGCTGGTGGCACTGGTGACATTGCAATTAAGTTAAATGCTCCTGATCGTACCGTGTTTATTGCTGACCCATCTATTGAAATGTTGAAAGAAGGTAAAAAACGTCACGATATACCCTGCATTGCAAGCACTGGGGAAAATCTCACATTTGATGACAATTCCCTGGACACAGTGACTATTGCCTTTGGTGTTCGCAATATGACCCATATGAAACAAGGGCTTGCAGAAATTTTACGCGTTTTAAAACCAGGTGGGCGCATGTTATGCCTTGAGTTTTCACGACCCCACAAATGGTTAAAACCCTTTTATGATTGGCACTCCTACCATATTATTCCGCGCCTTGGCGCCTGGATAGCCGGACAACCAGAAGCTTATACTTATCTCATTGAATCAATCAGGCGCTTTCCAGATCAGGAAGAAATGAAAGACATCATGCAAGAAACCGGGTTTAGCAATGTAAGCTACCACAATGTTTCTTTTGGCATCGCCTGTATTCATATTGGTGTAAAGCCTAATTAACATTTATTAACGCAACGGATATAAAAGTAATTAAATCATGTATTTAAGACTATTTAGCATTTTTATTCTTTTTGGCCTGACATCCGCGCTCAGTATGTCAGTAATGGCACAAGATAAAAAAGAACAGCTTATTGAAGAAAGCAATTACACAACTCAAGACCTGATTGATGTTTATCATAAAATTGACAAGCTTTTTAACTTAAAAGAGCATGATTATGATGAAGATATTGGCGATGAAATCAATCAGGTTTGTGCTGGCTGCCATGAAGAATTTGGCATGGGCGGTAAGGATGGAAAATATCCTCGCATTGCAGGGCTTCCAGTCAAGTACATTTTAGAGCAAGTTGTTTTATTTCGGGAGCGTAAACGCCCCAACATCCCGATGTTACAGCACGTAGAAGAACGCGAATTACCCAATGATGAGCTAATAGATGTTGCTATCTATCTAAATAAAATAAAACTCAGAAACCGCCTTTCCAAAGTTGATGAAACCGCACCTGATTTTGACGCCTATGCACGTTTACAGGAAGCCAAAGCAACTTTACAGATCGGTCTTGCTGAAGGTGATATCAAACAAGGGAAAAAAATCTATCGAAAAGAGTGTAAATCCTGCCACGGCAAGCAGGGTGAGGGAGATGATGACAGAACACCCCTGCTGGCGGGCCAATATACCAGATACTTATGGCATCAAATAGATATGTTTATAAACGGAAAACGCCTGCACGATATAGATGACCCAGAGGAAGAATTTTTTAAAAGTTTCAGCCATGAAGAGTTACGCGATGTTCTTGCCTATATTTCGACATTGGATGATTAAGGCGACACTGATTAAGCAAGCATGAAACTTAACAACCACCAGCTAAAGCTGGTG
>JALWMR010000214.1 GCA_027083815.1 Thiotrichaceae bacterium | reverse complement strand
CGCTGATGATAGAAATATTCGCCGTGTTGCAATTCTTGAGCAATGTATAGCCCAGCATCCAAAACATCAGGCAACAACGTTTTGTAAAGCACAATTGCTACAAGTCAAAAAGCCATCAATTCAGCTTGTGAGCATGCAAACAGATGGCCTTAAAAAGCGCTCCATCCAGATCACACATAATAATGTTAAGCGGCTTTATTTTCGAGCCTGGCGCTTAAGCTTGCAGGAGGTTTTACAAAACAAAACGCAGCAACAAATGCGTAACTACCTGATTAAAAACAGCCGCAAACCCAATGCACAATGGCAAGCTAATCTGCCACCAGGGCAAAATTATCTGCCACATAAAACCTATATAACGCCACCCTTAACTCAATATGGTTACTGGTTAATAGGGGCATCACTTATGCCTGACTTTAGTATTCACAATAAAAAAAATGTCATAGCCTCCAGCACCTTGAATTTATCTCGGCTGGTCGCTAATGCCCGCAATGTAAATGGGTCGCAGGGTCAAATGGAGGTCACTGTTTATAATGGGGAAACAGGGCAGGTGGCTAATAATATACGCAGCGAAATATGGACACAGGATTATAACCGGCCATCACAGTTGCTGAGCACAGCGGTAACATCCGGGCAGGGTACGGCAACAATCAAGTTAAACCAAAATAAGCAATATCGCCTAATCTTAAAAAATCAAAATGGCTCTGATTTCACGCTGGTGGATGGCATCCATGCCTATTCAAACCCGCCGGAGCGACCAATAAAAAATGCGCTGGTCTTTACTGATCGCGCCATTTATCGACCGGGACAAAAAGTGCTCTGGAAGGTGGTAGCCTATCGGGGTATGGCTAAAACTGGCAAGTACAGTGTTTTGGCAAATTCAACCGGCTGGGTAAAACTGTTTGATGCCAACGGTAAACTGGTCAAGCAACAACCAGTAAAAACCAACCAGTTTGGCTCGGCTTCGGGTGAGTTTATCGCCAAAACCGGGCTTCTACTAGGGCACTGGTCAATACGCACCTCGTGGGGCAGCAACCAGTCAATTAAGGTTGAAGAATATAAACGCCCAACCTTTACAGTAAAAATTGAAAACCCTAAACAATCACTTGCGCTGAACAAACCGGCGCAAGTGATTGGTACGGCCAAATATTATTTTGGTGGAGCCGTAAGCAAGGGAAAGCTTAAATGGCGAGTAACGCGCCAGGCTATTGACCTTTGGCGATATGGCGGGCACGGCGGCAATTTAAGTGCGGTGACTATCGCCAGTGGTTCCGCAAAAGTTGATACCAGCGGCAGATTTATTATGAAGTTTGTACCAAAATCACCTAATCCCGCCGCCTTTAAAGGGCTAGAAGATTCTCCCAAACAATTTACTTTTAGCATTACTGCCGAGTTAACCGATTCGGGAGGTGAAACCCGAAAAGCCAGCCGCAGCTTTACGGTAGGAAAGCTAGGCATTAGTGCAGATATTTCCCAGGAACAAAACTTTGCAATCGCAGGTAAACCTTTTGCTTTAACAGTGCAGCGCAAAGACCTTAATGGCACACCGCGCCCCGGTACTGGCTTCTGGCAGGTTTATCAGGTGCAGCAACCTGCCAAACCCGTTCTGCCCGCCGATATTCCCGTAAAAACCAGCAGTCGCTATGCCACACCCGGCGATAAGCTTTCACCCCGCTGGGCTAGCATCCAACAGGCGTACTCGCTTGATAATACTGCCAGGGACTGGAAAGATGGCCGCAAAGTATTGCAGGGTGCTGTTAAACATGATTCTTCAGGCGAAGCTAAAATAGCCATTAACAAACTGGGCGCCGGTCTTTATCGTTTACGCTATACCAGCAAAGATCGTTGGGGACAGGTTTATAAAACCAATAAGGTTTTTGTGGTAGCTCAACAAAACCGCAAAACAGCGGCTGTTCCTGCACTACTAATGGCGCAGAATAATAGCGTTGAAGTGGGGCAAAGTGTTTCTTTACTTGCCGGTTCTGCCTTTGCCAACGTACATGCTATGCTTGATATTTATCACGGTAATAAATTACTGCGCCGCAGTATCCTCAACGGCGGCATCAAACAAATAAACTTTCCGGTAAGCGAACAATATCGCGGTGGCCTCACCTTTATCTTAACGTCCATAAAGGATTATCAATTAGTCCGCCAACAACAATTTGTTAGCGTCCCCTGGACCAATAAGCAACTTAATGTTTCTTTCTCTACTTTCCGGGACAAATTACAGCCTGGTCAAAAGGAAAAGTGGCGTATCACCGTTAAAGATGCAAAAAATAAACCCCTGGCTCAAGGCGCTGCCGAAGTGCTTGCCTCCATGTATGACCGCTCCCTTGATCTGTTTGTGCCGCACAACCCGGCAACTATTGCTGCGCTTTATTCGCAACAAATGACTTATCTGAATACGCTTACAAATCTTGGAACAGGCCAAAATCTTTACGCCAAATATAATCAGGAATACATCCAGACGGTAGCCTACCAGGCGGCACGATTGATATTAGTCAGCAGCAATCAGTTTGAAGAGGCTTTGCCTGTGTTGCAATCAGAAGGCGCTCCTATGCCTTCGCCTGTTATGCGCGCACCCATGCGACGAGCCGCACCCAGAGCAGCTGTAGACGTTGTTGCTTTGCAAGGAAAACTTATCGCCAGTGGTGACTATAAAGGCCCAGTAAATGGTATTGTCACTGATAAGACTCGCGATGCGCTTAAACGCTTTATGAATAAAGGTTCTGAAGGCAATAAAATTTCACAAGACATTCCAGGAAACAGTCTGGGCAATATTAAAAGCCGCACTAACTTTAATGAAACAGCCTTTTTCTATCCACATTTGATACTTGAGAAAAATGGTTCGGTTACTTTTGAATTTGAAGTTCCCGAATCACTTACCCAATGGAAAGTCTGGGCAAGGGCGATTAGCAAGGATTTACGCGGTGGCGCTGCCAGTGAATTTGCCAGCACCAGCAAAGAGCTCATGGTACGCCCCTATTTGCCACGCTTTCTGCGTGCTGGCGATCAGGCAAATATTGAAGTCTTAATTAATAATGGGGGTGACAAGGCGCTTAGCGGCAAACTTGATTTTGATATTCTTGATCCGGTTACATTAAAAAGCATAAAAACAACGTTTAAACTGGGTAATACCTTACGCAATTTTAGTGTAAAGGCCGGGCAGAGTAGCCGCCAGCGATTTGCCATTACAGCACCCAATGAATTAGGTTTGATAGCCATTCGCGCTCGCGCTTCTGCTACAAACTCTAACGGTAAATTTAGTGATGGTGAGCAACGCCCCTTGCCTGTTTTGCCCAGCCGCATTCATCTAAGCCAAAGTCGTTTTGCTGCCTTAAAAGGCAAAACTACCCGACACCTACAGTTTAAAGAGTTGACAAACAATACTGATAAAACGCGCATTAATGATCGCCTGGTAGTCACCATTGACGGTCAATTATTCTACTCTACACTGAATGCCCTGCCTTATTTAGTCAATTATCCGTATGAGTGTACCGAGCAGACAATGAATCGTTTTTTATCCAGCTCGATTATTAATTCAGTGTTTAAATCGCACCCTGCTATTGCTTCCATGGCAAAGAAAATGGCAAAGCGTAAAACACGACTTGAAAAATGGGACTCGGTAGATAAAGACCCCAATCGAAAAATGCTGCTGGAAGAAACCCCCTGGCTCAACCAGGCACAAGGTGGCAATCAAAAAGAGCAAGATTTAATTCCTGTCCTTGACCCAAAGGTTGCCCGCTTACAAACCCAAAAGGCCTTGCTTAAATTACGCAAGGCACAAAAAGCATCTGGCGGCTTCCCATGGTGGGAAGGCGGGCGCGAGTCGCTTTATATGACCACCTATCTGCTGCATGGGTTTTCCCGCGCGCTTGAATTTAAGGTCGCCATTCCAAAAGACATGGTGCAAAAAGCCTGGCGCTATGTGAATAAAGAATACAACAACAAACTCCGCAAAAAACTAAAATCACACCTCTCTGAGATTACACTAATCAACTATGTTCTTTCAGCCTATCCCGATGTAAGCTGGACGGGCGGTGCCTTTTCCAGTAAAGATCGCGCCGCGATGCTTAATTATTCATTCAAGCATTGGCGCACGTTGTCACCCCTGTTAAAAGCTTATTTGGCATTAACGCTGAAGCGCGCCGGGCGCACGCAAGATGCCATGCTAATTTTTGATGCGTTGATGGATACAGCAAAAACCGATCCAGACCTGGGTACTTATTGGGCGCCGGAAGATCGCTCCTGGCTTTGGTATAACGACAATGTTGATACCCACGCCTTTATGCTGCGTACCATGATGGAGTTAAACCCCAATGATAAGCGTCGCGAAGGTTTGGTACAGTGGTTAATGTTAAATAAAAAACTAAGCCACTGGAAATCTACCCGTGCAACTGCCGAGAGTATTTATGCACTGGTGCATTATTTGAAGAAGGAAAACCAGCTCGATAAAGAAGAGCGTGCCACAGTCAAAATTGGCAATCATCTAAGCAAACAGTTTATCTTTAAACCGGATGAATATACGGGCGCCAAAAACCAGGTAGTGGTTAAGGGCGCAAAGATCAAAGCCGATATGGCCAATATTAATATTGCCAATCAAAGCAAGTCACTGATGTTTGCCTCGGCAACCTGGCACTTCTCTACCGAGAAGCTACCCAAACAAGCCAGCGGTGATTTCTTTAGTATTAAACGCCAGTTTTTCAAGCGTGTTCACAAAGGTAAGCAATGGCAGTTGCTGCCCCTACAAGAGGGAGCCACCTTAAAAGTGGGTGACCAGCTGGAGGTACAGCTTTCATTACGTAACAAACATGCCGCTGAATACGTTCACCTGCGCGCGCCACGAGGTGCAGGTTTTGAACCCGAGGCACTCAATTCTGGTTATCGCTGGGATACTGGCATCGGCTACTATCAGGAAACCCGTGACAGTGGCACAAACTACTTTTTCGACTGGCTACCCGCCGGTCAGTACACCTTTAAATATCGCCTTCGTGCAACCACCGCAGGAAAGTTCCGCGTAGCTCCTGCAAGTGTGCAAAGCATTTATGCACCGGAATTTAATGCCTATTCAAGTGGCAAACGCTTAAATATTCAGTGAGATAAAATGTGGATTAGATTTTATACAAGGTAAAAATTCCAATCAAAATAAAGCCGATACCTGCAATATAACCGAGCACTTTTTCGCTAATATAGGCGGACAGCAAGCTCCCAGCCAGCACGCCCAGTGCTGTTGCCACAATAAGGGCAGCAGAAGCAGCGAAAAAAACGGTAGTTTTACTGACAGCCTTATCTGCAGCAAATAACATCGTGGCTAATTGTGTCTTGTCACCGAGTTCGGCAATGAATACCGAGGCAAAAATCGTAAAAAAAACTTTCCAGTCCATAATGATCTGTATTTTAAGTTAAAAGAAAGAGTATAAAGAGTATAAAGTACACCCCCCACCTTTTTATGGCTTTTTGAGCCATCCTTTTGGGTAGTCGCTTCGCTCGGCTTGCCATTTTCTCAACTAAAAATGCCAAAAAGGTGGGGGGTGTACTTTACAGGAGTTCTACTATTCATCAATCGCAATCCAGTTGGGCAATGCTTCCAGATCTGCCATCCAGCGTCTTACATTAGGATAGGGCTCCAGGCTAACTTCTCCTTCATGAGCAAGAGAGATATACGGGTAGCAGGCAATATCTGCAATGGTTGGGGTTTGTGTGGCAAGCCATTGCTGCCCTGCCAAATGCTGATCCATTGCCATTAGGCCGATATTGGCATCATCCTGACATTGTGCCAGGTTAAAAGGACGCTTAAATACCAGCGCGGCTCGTGCCCTGGCCAAACCATAAAGCAACTCATTCTCTGATACCGCCAGCCATTGCATCACACTGGCAAGGTTTAATGCATCCTGTGGAAACCAGCTATCGCAGCCATATCGTCTTGCCAGGTAAGATAAAATGGCCATTGAGTCCCAGATGATAGTCTCTCCATCAATCAACGCGGGGATAAGCCCTCTAGGATTTATTTTTTTATATTCATCTGTCTGACTTTCACCATTTATAACATCAATATTTATTTTATTGTAATCAAGATTCAGAAGTGAAAGCATCAAGCGCACTTTGTAGCAGTTTCCTGATATTTGAAAATCATATAACTTCATTTTTGCCATGTTGCTACTTTCCTCTGTCTATATTTTGTTACATCAAGAGTATAGGGCAACTCTCCCAATTCGTTTTTTAATGATTAAATATCTATTAATCACAAAGTTTATAAAAAGTTTAACTTTAAACAAAATGCTGTAAAAACAATATCTTATCTAATCCTGGAACCCCTATTTAAGTTTATTTACTTAAAAATTGCATCTTAAAAAAATAATGCTGCGTAAGTTACCTACAAGACAGGCATGAAACACTGAATGTCTACAAACACTAATTTAATCAATAAGATAGGAACAATAAAATGAAAACAAAATTACTAGCAATAAGCGCATTCGCAATGTTACTTGCAGGTCAGTCAGCAATGGCATTTGAGCAAGTAAATGCAGAAAACGGTTATGATCAAGCCTTCCAAAATGGCTGGGTTGAATCAACAACTAGCAATAATCTTGATGTAATGAAGGCCTCTTACAGAAGCCAGATCTCAAATGATAACAGCAATTTTGAAGATGTTTTATCCATTGATTACTCAAGCCAACAATAAAAACTAAACGTCAATAAACTAAATTTAAATGATAAATATAAAGGTGAATAAAATGAAAAAGATACTATTAACAATCAGCGCAACAGCACTACTTTTTATTGGTCAATCAGCCTCAGCTTTTGAACAGATCAATTCAGAAAATGGCTACGATACCGCATTTAGCAATGGATGGGTAAGTGCCGACACTGCAAGCAAACTTGACCTTGTCGCACCAGCTTACAGAAGTACCCCTTCTACTGGTTTTGAACAGGTCAACGCCGAAAACGGCTATGATGCCGCATTCAGCAATGGCTGGGTATCGCGCGAAACTGCATCAACTAACCTTGATTTAGTAAAGCCATCATACAAAAGCATACCTTCTGATATGCATGGCCAGTTTGAAGACCCCTATTCAATTAACTATAGCAGCACTTATTAGTTAAAATAAGCATGATACAAGTACTAAGAGCTACCGCACGGTAGCTCTTTTTTTATCCGGATTTTAAGGCCTGTTTTTCAAAACTGACAAATATCAAATTTAATGCTATTATGTAGCACTGTTTTGATTGATTTACTCCCCTTCACTCAATCTGGTATTCCTATGATTCGTAAAGTTAAGCTGAAACCTTCCCTTAAACTAATTGCTTTATTCTTTACTTTTCCCGCCTTTATGACAGCTTGTTCCAATGCAAAAACGGTATCAGCCAAACCCACCAGTAAAGAGCTTTATTTAATCAGTCATCCTAGCAAACCTACTATCACCAAGATTAACACGTTAATTCCACATGCCATGACGTGGTATAACAATGTCGAAAAAACACTTTATTCCAAAGGTCGTCCTCTAACCAATAGCGAAAAGAAAATGGCAAAAGTCCTTGGTGTTAGAAACCCTGGTGCAGTCAGAGTCGTTATTTTAGATAAGTTTCCTGAGCCCAACAACAAAACAGTAAACAATCACTTTGAAGGCGCGCGCGCCATGGGTAATATCATTATGATAAAGCCCCGCCATAAAAAGGATTCCATCGTGTTATGCCATGAGCTTGTACACGTTGCCCAAAAAGACCGTATGGGTTTAAAAAAATTCTTAACCCGTTATGCGCTCGAACGTGAAGTGCTGGGTTATTCCAGATCTCTACTGGAAAATGAGGCATACGCCCGTCAACAAGCTATCCAGTAACATTATAAAGTACACCCCCCCACTTTTTGCATGTTTTCTCCTTTTCTTACTGTTAGAAACTATTAATCACTCCTGACACAATGCTGTCAGTAGACATGGCGTATAGTTCTATCACCACTTAATAATAAGTGTCACCAAGAGGATAAAACAATGAGTAACACAACTAATGCTATGAAACAACACGGCGCTTTTAGCTGGAATGAATTAATAACCACTGATATAGAAGGCGCCAAAGCTTTCTATTCAAAGATGTTTAATTGGCAGCTAGAAGACATTAACAATGAAATGCCTTACACGCTTGCCAAAATAGACGGGCAAGAAATTGCCGGGATGATGACCATGCCACCTGAAGCTGCGGGAATGCCACCCATGTGGGGAGGCTATGTCACAGTTGACGATGTTGAGGAGAGCGCCAAACAGGCCGAAGCACTTGGCGGTAAAATATTAATGGCAACACGGGATATACCTGATGTGGGTCGTTTTGCAGTAATCAGTGATCCACAAGGTGCCATGTTAACAATTATCACCTATTTTGAACAAAAATAGGCTACTCTAATAGCATGTCTCGCCCCACGTATTCACCTTTTAGCGTCGTTCAGATTGCCGCCGTATTTGATGCTTATCCTGATAATGCCCGCGAAAAGTTGCTTCTACTTCGCCAGCTAGTATTAGATACCTCAAGGGAACTTGGCATCACCGATCTACATGAAACGCTAAAATGGGGCGAGCCCAGTTATCTAACTAAACACGGCAGCACAATACGGCTTGCCTGGCGTAAATCACATCCCTCCCAATGTGGGCTCTTCTTTAACTGTAAAACATCCTTAATCGAAACTTTTCGTGAAATTTACCCAGATACTTTTGACTATGAAGGAAACCGCGCCATTATTTTTGAAAACAGTGATTCGAATGATGACTTGCCTATCAATGCGTTAAAACACTGCATAAGCCTTTCTTTGCGCTATCACCAGATTAAGCACTTAGCTATGTTGGGTATTTAGTAGAGATATGAGGCGCGCCGACCGACTTTTTCAAATAGTCCAGTTTTTACGCAGCCGCCGAGTGACCACTGCACAATGGTTGGCTGAACGACTGGAAGTATCAGAACGAACCATTTATCGTGATATTAAAGACTTAACCGTATCTGGTGTTGATATTGAAGGCGAAGCAGGTATCGGCTATGTCGTCAGGCGGGGCTTTGATTTACCACCACTAATGTTTAGTGAAGAGGAAATCAATGCGCTAACCCTCGGTGCCCGAATTGTAGAAAGCTGGGCAGACCAATCACTGGCAACCGCCGCCCAAAGCGCTTTAAGTAAAATTGCCCTTGCCTTACCTGATAACAAAAAAGAACGTCTTGATGACACACTCCTGTTTTCACCCATGTCACGAATCACGCCAAGCGTTTCTAATACCATGGCAGAAATTCGTTTCGCTGCCGATCACCGGCGCAAAGTTAGTCTTGTCTATCATCGCGCCGATTGTAAACGCTCCGAACGTATTATCTGGCCACTGGGTCTATTCTTCTGGGGTTCTGTCTGGACCATTGGTGCGTGGTGCGAGAAACGCAACGCCTTTCGTATCTTTCGACTGGATAGAATAAACAGTTTATTTGTTATGGAAGAAAACTATCCAAAAGAAAAAGGACGCACCTTACAAGACTTGATTGAACATGAAAAACGTAATTGTTGTGATATGAAATAAGTGATAAAAGTACACCCCCCACCTTTTTTGCCCTTTTGTCCATGAAAAGGGCAAAAAAGGTGGGGGGTGTACTTCCTATTATGTATTTTGGAATAAATCTCCTTCTTGCACATTGCTAGCAGGTGGATTAAGACCAAAATGTTGCCAGGCATGACGTGTTGCAACACGCCCACGCGGGGTTCGCATTAAAAAGCCTTGTTGTATTAAAA
>JALWMR010000213.1 GCA_027083815.1 Thiotrichaceae bacterium | reverse complement strand
CCTCTGTTGATTACCGAAAAAACCGACTGAATAATTTACCTAAACCCAGCTATCCTGATGGCTTGCCTGTTGCTCAGCGTCGTGAAGAAATCATGAAAACCATTGCTGAAAATCAGGTCACCATTATTTGTGGTGAGACGGGTTCCGGTAAAACAACGCAACTACCCAAGATGTGCTTAGAGCTTGGGCGCGGGGTTGATGGGTTAATTGGCCACACCCAACCGCGCCGTTTAGCCGCGCGTTCTGTCGCGGCAAGAATTGCCGAGGAGCTGGATTCGGAGCCAGGTTCAATCATCGGTTATAAAGTTCGTTTTCATGATAAGACTCAGCCGGAAAGCTACGTGAAGCTCATGACAGATGGTATCCTTCTGGCTGAAATTCGCAATGATCGCTATCTCAATCAATATGACACCCTGATAATTGATGAGGCGCATGAGCGTAGTCTAAATATTGATTTTCTGATTGGTTATTTGCGCTGGCTGTTACCCCGGCGAAAAGACTTAAAGGTGATTATTACATCGGCAACGATTGATCCCGAACGCTTTGCTAAGCACTTTCGCTTTAATGGCAAAGATGCGCCGATAATAGAAGTCTCAGGGCGAACTTATCCAGTAGAGATTCGTTATCATCCCCTGGTCGTTGACAAAACAGAAGAGGAGGAAGCCAAAGAAAAGGATATGCTGCAAGCCATTGTGGATGCAACCGATGAGCTGATGATGGAAGAGCCAGGCGGTATTTTAGTGTTTTTATCGGGCGAGCGTGAAATTCGCGAAGCCAGTGAAGCGCTTCGCAAGCACCATAAAGCCAGTGTCGAAATTCTGCCTTTATTTGCCCGATTATCCTCAGCAGAACAAAATAAAATTTTTCACCCCAGTGGCGCCCGACGAATTGTATTAGCCACCAATGTAGCCGAAACATCGCTCACCGTTCCCGGTATTAAATACGTTATTGATACGGGTTTGGCGCGTATATCTCGGTACTCATGGCGCTCCCGGGTACAGCGCCTTCCTATTGAGAAAATATCTCAGGCATCAGCCAATCAACGCTCAGGTCGATGTGGTCGAACCAGCAATGGCATCTCTATTCGTCTTTACTCTGAAGATGATTTTCTTTCCCGCCCTGAATTTACCCTGCCAGAAATTCAGCGAACCAATTTGGCATCGGTTATTTTGCAACTTGCCTCACTTGATCTGGGGGATGTTTATAAATTCCCTTATGTGGAAGCGCCCGATGCGGGCATGATCCGTGATGGTTATAAGCTGTTATTTGAGCTTGGCGCGGTCAATAAACCTCGTGGTGAAAATATTAAAGTAACGCCCGTAGGTAGGCAGTTGGCTCATTTGCCGATTGATCCCCGTTTGGGTCGTATGCTTGTGGCAGCCAGTGATTTGGGGGTGCTGGACGAGGCGCTGGTGATTGTCAGTGCACTGTCCATTCAGGATGTGCGAGAGCGCCCCATGGATAAACAACAGGCTTCGGATCAGAAACATAGCCGTTTTAAAAATGAGCAGTCCGATTTTATCAGCCTGCTGAATCTTTGGGATTATTACCACGACAAAAATGGCGAGTTATCGCAAGGACAACTGCGTAAGCTTTGTCGGCGAGAGTTTTTATCCTATATGCGCCTGAGAGAGTGGAATGAAACTTACCGCCAATTACGTATGAGCCTGAAAGAAACACGTTTCAGGAGAAAAGGGCAAGCCGAGCGTAGCGACGACAGCTCGAAGGGTGCGTTAAAACGCGTAAAAAGTGGGGGGGTGTACTTTTCTAATAATAAAAAGGATAAAAAGAAACAATCTAATAAGACACAAGGTGCTGAGGGTGTTGATAGTGATAAATATTTACCTAAGTACGATCAGATTCATCAAAGTTTGCTGACTGGTTTGCTAAGTAACATCGGTTTTAAGGAGGATAATCAAGAGTTTCAAGGGGCGAATAATCGTAAGTTTTTTATTTTTCCTGCTTCTGGCTTACGCAAGCATCCTCCAAAGTGGATTATGGCGGCAGAGATTGTAGAAACATCTCGTTTATTTGCCAGAACGGTCGCCAAAATTCAGCCCAAATGGATTGAATATGCCGGAAAACATCTACTGAAATATCATTATAGTGAACCACGTTGGGAGAAAAAGGCGGCACAGGTAGCGGCTGATGAGCGCACCACTTTGTATGGCATTACCATCAACCCGCGACGACGCATTAATTTTGGTCCCATTGACCCGCTGGTATCGCGGCAGCTTTTTATTCGTCATGCTTTGGTATACGGTGAATACCATTGTAACGCCGATTTCTTTCAGCACAATCGTGCCTTGATTGACGAGGTAGAAGAACTGGAAGCCAAATCACGCCGTCGTGATATTCTGGTTGATGAAGAAGTCCTTTATGACTTTTACGATAAATTAATCCCTGAAAATATTTATAGCGGCCCCGCCTTTGAAAAATGGAGAAAAGGCTATGAAAAGGACAATCCAGATGCCTTGAAGCTGACCCGTGAATATCTGATGCAGCGGGATGATTCGCATGTACACGGTGAGTTATACCCCGACCATATTCAGGTAGGCGAAATGATATTGCCACTGTCATATTGTTTTGAGCCGGGCTCTGATAAGGATGGTGTAACCGTTAAGGTTCCTGCGGCAGCCTTGAACCAGTTGCCTAACCATGCCTTTGATTATCTGGTGCCGGGCATGGTGGAAGAAAAAGTGATTGAATTTATCAGGAGCTTGCCCAAACAAGTGCGTAAACAGTTTGTTCCCGCCCCTGAATATGCCCGGGCCTGTCTGGAAAAAATAAGCGAAACGGGCGCTGATAAAAGCTATCAGCCTATTGTAGAGGCCATCGCTGAAGCACTAAAGCGCATGACTGGAAATAAAATAGATCCTGAGCTGTTACAAAATCATCAATTTACCGATCATATGAAAATGCGTTTTGAGGTTATGGATGAAAGCGGCAAATTAATAAAGGCTGGGCGCGATCTGGATGCTCTAAAGGAAACCATAACGGTCAAAGATGATCTCATGCTTAATCAGGCAAGAGTGCCTAAACAAGGCATTGAGCGCCAAAATATTACCCAATGGGATTTTGAAACATTGCCCGAGACGGTTACGGTGGATGTGTCGGGGATGAAAATAAAAACATGGCCTGCACTGGTTGATGAGGGAAAATCAGTTGCCATAAAGCTGTTTGATTCACCGCAAAAAGCGAAACAGCAAAAAGGCTTGTTACGCTTAGTATTATTGGAAACAAAAACTGAGCAAAAAGACATTCTAAAGAATATCCCTAATCTGCCAAAAATGTGTCTCTTATATAATACGACTGGCCAGTGCGATGAGCTAAAAAAAAGCATCGTGGAAAATGTCATCCGCCTAACGTATATCACGGATGATTTAGAGCAAAAGCTACACGGGAGTGAATTAGAGAAGGGCGTGTTTGAGGCTCATCTGCAACAAAAAAAAACTGACCTGGGGCTAACCGAAGAGGAACTTTCAAAGCAATTATCGCTGATTCTAACGCTAAACCATGATGCAAGAAAACAACTAAAAGGCAATATAGATTTCAGCCTGCTGGATAGTATGAATGATATTAAGGACCACCTGGATAGACTGGTTTACCCCGGCTTTATGGATGAATTATCCATGCAGGAACTACGACAATATCCGCGCTATCTAAAGGCCATTTTAAAGCGTCTGGATAAATTATTGGGTGAAGCACACAAGGATCGTGCCCTGTTGATTCAGATTCAGCCACTATGGGAGGAATATAAGGCACTGGTAAAAAAATATGGAAATAATCATGAGCTAAAACCCTTCCGCTGGATGCTGGAAGAGTTTAGGGTGTCTTTATTCGCACAGAATCTAGGTACGGCTTATCCTGTTTCTGAAAAGCGCTTGAATAAGTGCCTTCAGGAAATCAAAACCAGTTTAAAGAACTATTAGAGACTTCCGTACCCCCCCCCCGCACCTAAAGGGCGAGCGGTGTATCTGATAATAGACTAGGTAACTATTTTTTGTATGGCATCTGCTGCGCGTTTTACATCAAGGAATATTAATCCCAGGCGTGCTTCAGGCTTGGTTAATACGGTAACAACGGCTTCTGGGCCAGCGTAAGTCATCAGAATATAACCATCTGCACCTTTTATAAGGACTTGTTCAAGTGTCCCTCTGGCAAGCTCTTCGGCAGTGCGGTCACCTAGCGAGAGCATTGCTGCACTCATGGCACCGACACGATCTTCGTCCATTCCGGCTGGTAATAAAGAGTCCATCATTAGTCCGTCAGTAGAAAGCACTGCGGATGCCTCGATGTCTGCGCTTGATCCATTCAAGTCGCTTAAAATTGAACTAAGCATTTCAGAACGCATTATAAATCCCCTGTTTGTATTGTTTATTGTTGTTCTTTTTCAACAATTATTATTCTTTCCAATGTCAACTATAGTCGATTTTTGTATAAAAGACAGACATAGCCGATAAAGTGTAGTTTATGCTATCAATTATTTCCATAACGTTTAACTAATGACCATACGAGATGTTTAAATGCTGGTCTATTAAGTTGAGGCATACCATGTATGACTAATGAAAACTGGTTATAGCCCACATAAAGTGGCCAAAAACCAACCTCACTATTGCCTGCCGCATCTACCAGTCCCCAGGCGTGTTGATTAAATCCCAGATTGCCACGTAATAGGTCTTTGTGTCTTTGATAAACTTCGGACAAATTAGCACTAATTGCTGATAATTCCTCGGCAGCCTCATGTGGAAAGCCTGATGCTCCCATATACAGCCCACTATGCTCCGCCAGTAACACCTTTTTTGAGTCAGATAGCGCCCCAAGTAATTCGGTTAAGCTGCTTTCAAGTGTTTCTTTTGGGGCGTGTTCAATTTCTTCCTGGCCTGTTATTAATCCAAGTGATTGCATGCGTTGCAGAAAGCTATAGATATCCTCGGAATTGAGTTCGCAAAGTTCGTTTACGGTGTCACTGGACAATTGTGGCGTTGACTCCTGTGATAATAAACGCATTAATATTGTTCTGGTTACATCTTCTGCATTGTCCTGGACTGCATAATAAGCGCCACGCGGAGTAACATTAATAAAAAGATTATCGTTTAATTTGAATGAACTCATTATGTAGTAACTCCCGGGTCAATTGAGTAAAGAAGTGCCTGCACTAATGATGAAATATCTTTTTGATGTCTGCCATCAACACCAAATACGGGAGCATCAATTGATAGTTCATTCAGCCAGTGTCGATATTGATTAATATTTGGTTTTTGTATGTCATCAATTCGGGTTACGCCTATTATAAGCTCACCTTTTTCTATAAAGCTTTTGAAAGATTGAGTGTAAAACTTTAAATCCTGTTGTGGGTTGTCTCTTGAATTGTCGAGCATCAATATTAAACCTAAAGCACCTTTGGTTAAAATATCCCACATAAAACTGAATCTTTCCTGGCCGGGTGTACCATAGAGATGGATTTTCTCACCCTCTCCTATATTTATGCGGCCATAATCCATTGCGACAGTCGTTTGTGACTTACGATTTTTTGTCATGTCACTGGCTTCTTCGTTAGTGCTAACGATAGGGATATCGCTCATGGCTTGTATTGCTGTTGTTTTTCCCGCTCCAACTGGACCTGTAAAAATAATCTTCTTATGTTTGGTAGACATATTACTTTGTTATCCTCTTGAGTAGACGAGAAAAGAATCCCCTGTTCTTTTTGTTTGATTTCTTATTGAAATCTTTCAAAGACTTTAATTTATGTTGATCCCTTTCTATTATATCCAGGGCAAGTACGCCATTATAAAAGGCGAATACTGCCGACTGCGGGAGATTTAACCAGCGAGGTACTTCAAGTAGGCTGCCGGGGTGTTTCTTTAAGGCCGCAGCAATTTGTATTGCATGCGGGATTGATTCAAGACGAGTCAAGTTTGGCCAATATTTTATTCCAATTTTTTGATTAATATCCGTATTTTCAGGTAATCGCCCTCGTGCTGTTAACAGGCTGGTTATCCAGATGAAAGCCTCAAAGGAGTGTGTGTTTTTGGGCTCGTCAATCATTTTTTTGCGATATAAACGTATTTCACTTTTATCTAAGGTGTGTATCTTGATAATACCTGGGTCAACTATGTTAAAGCAGATTTCTGCATATTCCTCATCCATTAAAGAAAAATCACAGTAAACGGCTTCTTGTTTGATATCAATTACAATAATGATATTTTTAAACTTTAACCTCATAACTGCTTTGGAAGCTTTTGCTTGATCCAGGACCTGCATAAACGTCTGTAATATGTGCTCTTCAGGTTTGAAGCTTATTTTTTTTAATTCTGCAGGTTTATTAATAGTTGGCCAATCACCAAAGATGAGCTCTCTTCTTTTTTCACTAAAAGTTGTTTTTGTCTGCTTAACAGAATCATCTTCTAACTCCGGCCCAGTATCGGCCTCTTTGCGAATTTCATCGAGTAGTCGCTGAAGCTCTTCTTCTGGAGTCAGTGGTGCTTTTTTCTTAGATGCAGCGGTTATTTTTTCGGGCCTGGTACTGTTTCCTTCTGCGGTATCTAGCTTAGCCTTGGGCTGAGAAGGCTTTTCACTCGTAGCTCCTATTGCTCCAGATTCTATCGAAGGTTGCTTTAAAGCACCAGATTTATTGGCATGTTTATTTATAGAAGCATTTTTCTTTGGGGTGGCTTTGTTGTTATTAGTGTTATCAGTAATAGGCATATCAGCTATGCTTTTTGGGCTCATTGAAGCAACTGTCTCTACCTCCAAACTATCCATTAAAGTATCCACGTTTTTGTCATCAGCTAACGTTGTACCGTCACCCGATACTTCCAGGATGATGTTTGAAAAACTTTCCTCTGGAAGCGACACAACTTCTTCTGTGCTACGTTGTTCATCTTCTTCAATGAAGCTTGAGCCAGTACCTTTTGGCTCATCAATTACTGAATCTTCCAGTTTAATATTGGTTTTATTATTTGTTTCTTTTAGTTCCTTTAACGGCGGTGCTGGTGAATGATTTGTGGCATCACCGTCTGAGTTTGTGCCTTTTCCAGAGATTAGGGATTCAAGTAGCGCATCAATTTGTTCATTGTTTGCGGCTACATCGCTTGCAATGGGTAGTTCTACACTGGGTACTATATTATTAACAGGCTCCTGGTTGGTAATAACTGAATCTGTATCCTTAAGCTTTGTTAAAGGCTTGATTCTTTCATGTGGTTTAGCGTTATCTGAAGTACTTGCTTCTCTATGAGGCAACAGATCATCATTGGTTTCAGGCTTGCTAATCTCTGCCCCGGAAGGCTCTTTGGTGTTAGTTGGAATCCTGATTTTATGTGTTTCTTTGGGTGCCTTATCAGTGGGTACAGAAGAAAGAAAATCAACAGACTCAGGGTTCTCTATGACAGGGGCAGCATCATTTGTTTGTTGTGGAATAGAAAAGTCTATAACTTCCTGTGGACTAAATTCAATATCCGCATTGACATCTATAATCTCTGCATCAGTTTCTGCATTACTTTTTGGATTATTTAATGAGACTGTAGGCCTTTTTTCCTGGCTTGTTGTTAGATCAATATTTTCAACCGAGGTATCATCCAGTGTTAATTTAATCGGAGTATCAGGCTTTTTGTTAGGTGATTCTGATTGACTGGAAGGACTTGATTGAAGGACTTCTGTTGTAATTTCAGTGGCTTCCTTGTTAGAAACTTTCTTGGCTGGTGAAGATTGGTTGGAATCAGGTTTTTCTTTTATTTGTTTATGTTCTTGTAATATTTCTTTCAGCTTTTGTCCGGCTTCTGTTAGCGCTTTTGCAGTTAGGGGCTTAGACACCCAGATTGCTGAAGCCAGGCTTACCTCATGGATGGAGAGTATGATCCCAGGCTTGCCAGAAGTATTAAAAGTGGTTTCCCAACTTTCTTTTGCGCCAGGAAAATCATAGTCGATAATAAAAGCGTCAGCTTCCGCAACGTTGACTTCTTTGAAGAGCGTCTTTCCGGCACTGCTAAAGAAGAATTCGAGGATTGATTTGTTTTGGGTACTAATCTCAAGAATCCCGATTTTAACTGGCTTATTATTATTTTTATTAAACATATTTAACGCTTGCCTGTTTTCTTGTTATCGTTTTTTTTAGCATTTTTTTATGCTCTTTACTGAAAGATCTTTTTTCTAATGCTGTTTAAGGTGTTGCCAATGCGACTTTTGGGTTTTTCCTTTGGTGGTTCAATTTCCCTGCTTTTAGTGTATTGGACAAGATAATCTAACTCATCACTGAGTTGTTTATTGTCAGCATCTGCTTCTAGCGCTTTTTCAAGAATGTTTTTTGCAATATCTAGTTGGCCATATTCCATACATGAACGCGCCTGTTCTAGTGGAGAAAGTTTTTCAGCATTATCCGTTGTTTCGATGCATGATTTAATTAATACCTGGTCGGGGCCAAATAAACCATCTGAGAGTACAGAGCCGGGCGCCCATTTGTAGCCCATGCCTTTATTAATTCCCATTTTTATCCACATGGCAAAATATACTGTTTCTTCTTTGCTCAGGTAGGGTATGGAGGCCTTTAGTAGACGAATTCGTAAATTTGTCCCGGCATCTTTTAGCACATAAAATAAATCGTGCAATGAGCCAGAAAGATTTTCAGAGTGCTGATTTTTTATAGCAAAAAAGATGCGACGAGTGTGAAGTTTTAAATCTTTAGGATTTCTGCAGATTAAATGAGAATAATAGTGCCAGGCAGCATTTGGATCTATATGCTCTTTAGCACCTTCCTGTAAAGGAAAAACCAAAGGTAATACAGAGTTCTCTATCCTAGATTCTATTGAAGGCATTATTGTTTCCTGTTCTTATTTTTATAACTATTTTTTATAGTTTTTTTATAAAGGAGTGATCCATTAGCATTTTATTATTGCTATAGATAGCTCAAAATTCCCCATTTAGCTTTTTGACTATAGATTAAAATGCCTTAATAGAAGCTGAATTGTACTTGCTTGTAACTTCTAGCAGGCTGTTGAATTTCTACTTATGCGGCACGATACTGCGTTAAAATAGCCCTCAAAATGCTCATTTACTCCAGTAAACTGCGCTTTTTCGGTCGATTTTGCCTTGTCTCGTACTCGCCTAAGCGAATTTCAACAGCCTGCTAGGTGTGGATTTGGGTATTAGAAGGATTGGCTGCCATTATTGTTTCTCCCAGCATCTGGAACTCTTCTTCTCTGGCGCTTCCTTTTCGCCATGCCAGGCCAATTTCTCTAAAGCTCTTCTCGCTGAGTGGGTAAACACTGATATCGGTATCATTTAACAGGGATGAGTTCTGTGCCATTTCAGTTAAGTAAGTGATGCCTATATCCGAATCAACCATACCCACCAAGGTGAGCAAGCTACTGGCAGCAAAGCGACTGACGGTATCCTGATTGCGAATTTTGCAGGCAGAAAGGGCGTGATCTCTCAAGCAGTGTCCATCTTCGAGTAACAAAACACTCTCTTTGGGCAGCTTGGCAAGTGAATAATTATCCGGGTCAATTAGGTCAGTGTTCTTATGGCAAGCCAGGTAAAAGCGATCTCTATAAAGCGGTAAAATCTCGACATTGCTTAGCTTGTAAGGAAGGGCAATCAGGATTAGATCAAGCTCGCCTTCGATCAGCCGGCGATGCAGTGCGCGGGTGGTGTCTTCACGTAGATAAAGTTTCAAATCAGGGTAAGAACTGCGTAGCTTAGGCAACAGGCTCGGCATAATAAAGGGCGCAATGGTTGGAATTATCCCCAGATTTAATCGCCCGGTTAAGGGCTGTTGGTCGCTGTGTGCAACTTCCGCCAGATATT
Source organism: Thiotrichaceae bacterium (assembly GCA_027083815.1). Classification (GTDB taxonomy): domain Bacteria; phylum Pseudomonadota; class Gammaproteobacteria; order Thiotrichales; family Thiotrichaceae; genus Cocleimonas. The sequence goes on along the minus strand of JALWMR010000213.1, from coordinate 4 downwards.
CCAG
>JALWMR010000212.1 GCA_027083815.1 Thiotrichaceae bacterium | reverse complement strand
AGGGTAAGCCTCTAAGGCATCATCTCCGTTGTTGCACTTCTTGTGAAGGCAATAAGCATTCCCTGCGAAGCGCGCCTAGGATATGATGCCTTAGAGACTTACAGAATTTCATCTAGGTTATTCAGAGATTCCTTAAAGCAGGACAACAAGCCTCATATCACCTGATTCCCGCGAATGCAGCTAAAAAAATAAAAGAACGTGACTCTGATGCCATTGTTTTATTAAATGATTCTATCGCCCAAAACGACCAGACAACTGAAGATGACCCTTATGCTGCTTTTGAAATCCCTGATGATTTAATGTGGTAGACAACAAAGAAAAAGCCCTATTCTCACCGAGAGTAGGGCTAATTTGGGCAAAGTGTCTTTTCTTCTTGTTAAATTATTACCAAACCACTTTATCGATGCGATAAATATGTATTCAATCGTTGTAAATGTGAAACAACTGCGTAATCACGTCTTTCACGATTTTTTGCATACGCTTCACGCTCTGTTTTAGCGGTAACTGCATGTCGCCTATCATTAGCAACATACTGACTGGTTGATTGTAAATAGGCCTTTTCGCAAGACTTGTCATCACAAGCAAGTGCATTTGATGAAAGTACAATGAAAGGAATTGCAATTAAAATGGTATTAAATGTTTTCATCCTGGACCTCTTCGGGGGTTAATAACTACATTTAAAAATAAGACTCTGATAAGGTTTGGAGAACTAAAGGAGGAAAGAAGAAAAACCAAACCTAATCAGAGTGACTTTGTACGGTGTTATTATGTGAACTATAGAAAATAGTTTCTGTGAGGTATTTCACAAAATGAAAAATAAAAAAAGCCCCTATAAAAGGAGCAATTTCAAAGCAGTTTCGACCCTGTATGGCCGACCTATTATGAGAGACCTTTGCACGAAAGATATGACGGATAAAAAAATTAGGAAAATTACGCTAATTTTTCTCTTGTCATACTCTCATGCAAAGGTCTCTATGATTAATAATTAAATGTATAAACAAATATCTGAATCACCTGCGAATTCGAAGAAGGTTGCAGCACCAACATAATCGATTCCGTCAATAAAATCTTTTTCTGCATCAAATCCAAATAGCTCAACCGTCATTTGGCATGCAAGGAAACGTACTTCAGCTTCCTGACATAGCTCGCGTAGCTCAGCAATAGTGGCAACACCATTATTAGCAATTGTCTTTTTCATTAAGGTTGTTGCAACCGCTTCATAGCCAGGAACATTTGCCTGAATAATATTCGGAATATTCCAGTTGATACTTTTAAACCAGTCTGGGCCAAATGGCATTTTCATCGGCATACCAGGGTTTCCCAACGGACTAACTTTAAGGTCGCCAACATCTTTCTTTAAAAGCTGTAGACCGTAAAAAGTACAAAAAACTTCTACTTCATAACCCAACGCTGCAGCGGTTGATGCAAGAATGAAAGGAGGGTATGCCCAATCAAGAGTGCCTTTTGTTGCTATAATTGCAAGTTTCTTTTCGTCCATTGTAAACCTCGAATAATACGTTTTAATAAGACCGGGTGGGGGTCGCGTCAATATGTTTCCAAGCTGGAATACGCCCGAGTATAACAGGAAATGATAATATACTGAAATATTAGTTAATAGAAATATTATACTTTTCTAACTTAGGTCGATAATTTTTCCTGTTTCTCTGGCTCTTCCCTGTTTTTATACGAAAGATTGTTGAAAATGGATGTGCTTTGGTAATGTTCTTAAACAAATCAGATAGTAAGATATAACCATGAAATTATCCCGCTTTTATCAAACCAGCCCAATGAATATAGGTGAAGAGCTTGAGCTATCGCCAGAAAATCATCGTCATGCCGTTCTGGTATTACGATTAAAAAAGGCTGAGCCTTTAATCTTGTTTAACGGTGATGGTGGTGAGTATCATGCCAGCTTGACCCTGGTGGATAAGCGCAATTCGAAAGCACTTATTGAGTCCTACGATCCGGTTGACCGCGAATCACCTTTGAACATATGCTTGGCACTAGCCATGATTAAGCCAGATAAAATGGATTTTGCCATTCAAAAAGCAACCGAATTGGGTGTGCATTCTATCCAGCCTCTTTATACTCAACGCAGCGTTATAAAAATAAAGGCAAACCGTCTTGAAAAAAAGATGCAGCACTGGCGCGGTATTATCATTGCTGCTTGTGAACAATCCGGCAGAACGGCGATACCCTCATTATCCCCACCAATAGAACTGGATATGTACCTTAATGAAAGCAAGTATCACGGCATAACACTGCTGCCGGGAGATCACCCAAAACTAAGTGCCCTGAAGCGTCCAAATCTTGAAAAAGGTGTTGCCCTTTATATCGGCCCCGAAGGAGGCTTTACTGACAAGGAGGAAGCGCTAATGGAAAAGCATGACTTAATGGCAATTAATATGGGAGACAGAATACTACGAGCAGAAACCGCCGCAATAGCAGGCATAACTAGCTGTCAAATGCTTTGGGGCGATATGTGAAGCCCGAGGGTGAGTCGCAGCCGAATAAAGGCCAAAAAAGGTGGGGGGTGTACTTTCTATAGATATAAAGCAGCTCCTGTTCCCCCCAATCAGCCGTATTTAGTTCAAGAACCAGATTTTTCCTTTTCTTTTGCTTCAACAAGCATCTCTTTAACCTGCTGTGAGGTGATTTTATCGGCTTCTTTGGCAAATTTATCTAATGAGATGCTGGCGTTTAGGCGGGTATCACCTGGAAGCAAGGTTTGGCTATAAGCAGGTACTTCAGAGAAACCAGACTTTAAGTTTAACTCGTCAATCACGCCCAATAGTTGCCAGGCAAGGAAGGGGGAATACACCATAATGGCAACGCCAATCGCTGGAAGCCACTTAGTATGGATTGTTTTTACCATAAAAGCGGCGAGCAATAGCGGGATAATCAAGAATTTAGAGGCATTTGAAATCCAGCTTCCCAATGTATCTGATGTAAATAAATAAGAAACAAAGTGCCCCAGATATTCAAACAACTGTGGAACTAAAAACATCAGAGAGGCGATACTGATCGCCGGAACAATCTCCCAACGATGTGTCGATAAACGGCTTACACCAGCAATAATCACCGTAATACCAAGCACCGTCCAGATGGAAGGCAGTACGCTGCTTAAATAGTAAAGCGGCTCTTTGGCAACGGGAGTAACAAAGTAGCGTTCCAGAAAAAATAGACCAATTGTGCTAAATAACAGGATTGCCGCCCAGATGGGACTGCTAAAAAAGCAAAACAGGCCGCTGCAATCCCGGATATGGGTTTCTTCAACGGGCATATCAGTTGACAATAATCGTGCCTTTAAGTCGCTTATTTTGAGATTAACAGGAAGACTGACATCAACCGTCTCTTTACCATCGAGTTTACGTTTATTAACGCTTGTGCCATTTTCAGTGGACAGGTTTTGAATTTGGTAACCACTGCCATCTTCTTTCTCAAGAACAACCAGGTGATGCGGCGAAATGGTTACATCTTGCAATATAATGTCATTGTCAAACGCCCTGCCCACCGTAACGGGGAAAGAATCAATTTTATGATAGTTATGTATGCCGCGCTGAATGGTTTCTAAAATTACTTTTGCCATTTGAAGCTCTCCAACATACGAGTAAATAAAGTCAGCGCTGATTTAGCATCAGTACCTGTTAAATCCAGATTAAAAATAAAACCCTCTTTCTTTTTACCCACCATCGCTGTGGTAAAGAGCATATCGCTTAAGCCATTATATTTAAGGTAATCACGTCGACAAACAGTTGTTTTGAAATCATGCCCTGCAATTTTTGTAAAATCGGTATGGCAAGAAAAGTTGGTAACATCACGTTTTGTCGCATGACTGCCAATAATACTGTTATTGACCTTTTCATAGCGGCGGTAAAAGCGTGTGGGGCTGAGCTTGTTTGTTTCCATCCACATATATTCATAGTTGATGCTACCTACATCCAGTCGTGAAGACAGGAAGATATTATCTTCATTGGAACAGCGGGTAAAATAGGTGCGAAACAAATCATCCTTTTTAGGGGTGCGACTGGCATCCCAGCAGCGCATTGATTTGTCCAGTTCGGCTGGCACGACAAATGAACCAATTCGCGTAGCTGACCATTTATTGTGTAAAAATTTATTAATGATTTTCTTGGCGTTTGATCGAAGTTGCTTGGAACTGTGGGCAAAGCGGTCATTAACAGCGCTAAAGCTATTTTCCTTTAGGCGATCTAATACAATCGATAAATATTCAGCAGGAACAAGAAAACTTATCGCATTACCCGAGGTGGCTACATTGATACCAACGATATTACCATTTTCATCAAGGGTTGGGCCGCCACTCATGCCCGGATTCAAATTGCCAGAGAAAAGGATATTACCGTCTTCATCCCTTGATAAAATACCGTTATTGGTTCCTTTGATAATAGTAAAACCTAAATCCATCGGGTTTCCCAAAGAGAATAAACTGGCACCTTTTTTTGGCAGATAGGAAATTTTTAATGGTTTACCCATGGGTTTAGGTGCTTTAAGAACAGCCAAATCATGCACAATATCAAAATCAACCAGTTCCAGCGGCCCTTTTTCACCAGAGGTGGAAAGGTACTCTAGAGAGTAGACATCCGGATCATTAACATATTCGCTTACCACATGATAATTGGTGGCTAAAATATTATCTTTGGTAACAACAAAGCCCGAGCCAATACTTGATTTCTTCCCAGTCTTTTTATTGATTACCCGTATTTGATAAACTGATTTTTCTACCGTCGTATAGATGTTTGTGGTATCAAGTTCGGCATGAACTGGTAGCGCAAATAAAATAATGGATAGTAATAAAAATATAGGTTGTTTTAGCATTTTTTGTTTCTCATCGTTTGCATCTAGCTCCTAACTTCGGTGAGTCGTTTTAGCGAGAATTAACATAGCATGTAGGGTAAGCAATGAAGCGCCCAATTTAGCATGTCTCCCAGTTGTGAACAATTATTACTCACTTTGGAGTGAAATTGTTATACCTGAAAATAATAAACAGAATAGTCCCTTTCTGGTAAGAGGGTCATTTTTGACGCTGAAGTGCCCATTTAATATGCTCCTGCACAAGTGCTGTTGAGTCAGGGAGCTTATTCTCCAGCGCGCCTATAATATGGGGGGAGGATGGCGCATTTCCAAGAGCAATAGCGATATTTCTTTGCCAGCGCTCAAAACCGATGCGGCGGATAGGAGAACCTTCCATTTTCTTCAAAAATTCAACCTCTTTCCACTCAAACAAGCTTAGAAGACTTGCTGTATCTAACTGAGAGCGGATAGCAAAATCGCTTTGCTCAGCATTTTGAGCAAAGCGATTCCAGGGGCAAACCAGCTGACAGTCATCGCAACCATAAATACGATTGCCCATGGCAGCTCTAAATTCTTCAGGAATACTGCCTTTATGCTCAATAGTGAGATACGAAATGCAACGACGTGCATCCAGTTCATAAGGTGCAATAATTGCCTGTGTCGGGCAAATATCAATACATGCCGTGCAGTCACCACAATGGTTAGCTACTTGTTTTGAAGGTTGTAATGGCAAGTTGGTATAGATTTCGCCAAGAAAAAACCAGGAACCCATATCCTGACTGAGTACATTGGTGTGTTTACCTATCCAGCCCAGTCCGGCTTTTGCTGCTATGGGTTTTTCCAGCACCGGAGCACTATCAACAAAGACGCGATATTGAAAATCTATGCCTTCTTCCTGTAACTCTGCTTCCAGTTGTTTTGCCAGTTTTTGTAAACGCTTGCGCATCATTTTATGATAATCACGACCCAGTGCATAGCGAGAAATATAAGCCACTTCAGGGTGGTTAAGCAGCATAACAGGATCATATCTTTGTGGCGGGCGATAATTCATTCGTACTGAAATTATGCTGATTGTACCGGGAACAAGTTCGTCGGGGCGGCTGCGTTTTGTGCCATGCCGTGCCATCCATTCCATGTCACCATGAAAGCCTTGTGCAAGCCACTTTCCCAGCTCAACTTCTTCAACTGATAAGTCAATATCACTAATACCCAAAGCCTGAAAGCCTAGTTCTTTTGCCCACTGTTTGAGTTTAGTCGTGATAGTATTAGTGCTCATTAATTCAATCTTAACACCCTTTGATTAAATGTCATTAAACACGACTCTTTATAGTGCAGAACAAACTCGGGAATTAGATCGCATAGCGATTGAGGATTTTGCAATCCTCGGTTACACGCTGATGCAACGTGCCGGTCAAGTGACCTTTGATGCCATTTTGCAAAAATTCCCAGATAGCGAGTCACTATGTATTGTTTGTGGCACGGGTAATAATGGCGGCGATGGCTATGTCATTGCCAGGCTTGCACTACTAAAGGGGTTGGTTGTTCAATTGATTCAACTGGGTAATGAGCAAGCCATTGCGGGTGATGCCTTACTCGCCAAACAGGACTTTGAAAAAGCAGGTGGACGAGTTGCTTTATTTGAAGGTGCTGTGCCTCAAGTAGATATTATTGTGGATGCTATTTTTGGCACCGGGCTGACCAGAGAGGTGACAGGCCAATGGGCAGATGCCATTGATACCATAAATACGAGTAGCCATTCTGCAAATTCATCACATGTTGTTGCGGTAGATATCCCATCCGGTCTGCATTCCGATACAGGACGAGTCATGGGCTGTTGCGTACAGGCTGATTTGACCGTAACCTATATTGGCATCAAATGTGGATTGGTCACAGGGCAAGCAAGAGATTATGTGGGTGAGTTGCTATTTGACTCCTTACAAATACCAGATGACGTGTATAAAAAGTTATCACAATCAAAGCCTTCGAATAAAACCATCATTCCGCATGATTTCATAACAACGGTATTAAAACCACGTGCCCGATGCAGTCACAAAGGCAGACATGGTCATGCCCTGTTAATTGGTGGAGCACCGGGCATGAGTGGCGCCATTCACCTGGCCGGGGAAGCTTGTCTGCGTGGCGGAGCCGGGCTGGTAAGCATTGCCACGCATCCAGCACATGCAGCTTTTCTTAATCTGAATCGCCCCGAGCTAATGGTTACCGCTGTGGAGCAGGCAAGCGCATTAGCACCATTATTACAAAAGGCCAATGTGCTGGGTATTGGCCCTGGCCTAAGCCAATCAGATTGGGGAAGTGCTTTATTAACAGAGGTGCTGAGCTTAAAAAAGCCCCTTGTTGCCGATGCCGATGCGCTCAACCTGCTGGCAAAGAAACCTCTCAACCGTGAAAACTGGATACTAACACCCCATCCTGCTGAGGCGGCACGATTATTATCTGTCAGCACGACAGAAGTGGAACAGGATCGCTATAAAAGCATACTTGCCATACAACAACGATACGGCGGTGTGTGCATCCTTAAAGGTGCTGGCACTCTGGTGACAAATGGCGAAAAAATAGCCGTTTGTACTGCAGGCAACCCCGGCATGGCAAGCGCTGGTATGGGTGATATTTTAACAGGTATTATTGTTTCGTTACTGGCGCAAGGACTGCCTCTGTTTGATGCAGCCAAAGGCGGTGTCGAGGTGCATGCACAGGCTGCTGACCTGGCCGCAAAAAACGGCGAACGTGGCTTACTTGCCAGTGATTGTTTTCCTTATATAAGAGAATTAGTCAATGCCTGACTCAAAAGACAATAGCAAAGAAATAATAATTGCCGACGAGCAAGCCATGATGGACTTTGGCGCAAGTATTGCAGATCAATTTCCCAGAGGTGGAATGATACTTTTGCATGGTGATCTAGGCGCAGGAAAAACAACTCTGGTGCGCGGTTTATTAAGGCATCTAGGCTTTCAAGGCACAGTAAAAAGCCCAACCTATACCCTTGTTGAACCTTATGACCTAACACAAATTCACGCTGAGAAAAGTCCAGACCGAGTTACAGGCGAGACAATGTCAGAGCGTAACAACGACTCGCAAGGTGGCGTAAAAAGCCATAAAAACCGGGGGGGTGTACTTTTTAATGGGCTAATCTACCACTTTGACCTGTACCGATTAGGTGATCCGGAAGAACTAGAATATATGGGAGGCAGGGATTATTGGCAGAGCAATACCTTATGCCTGATTGAGTGGCCTGAAAAAGCACAGGGCTATCTTCCCGAAGCAGATCTTGAAATCAACATTCGTCATGCTGGTGACGCCCGCAGAGTTGAAATAATCAATGGGGAAATAGACATATAAAACAGCATGTTACAAAATAATCATAAAATCTACTTGAAATTCTTCTTCGACTGCGTTTTACTTAGCATATAAATAATTGAATGACGAAAGGGCTTTTCGATCATTCATCATGTCAGTTAACATTATACATTGGGGAAAATGAAAAGTATCAGTCAGAAGCGTAGAGACTTCGTACTGAAACTCGGTCAGGCATTGGGTGTTGCCGGCGCGTTAGGCTCTGCGCCTCACGCATTTGCAAAATCGTCTGCGGGTTCACGTGCGAATATCAAGTCAATAGCACTCAAGAAAGGTGCTAATGGACAGCAGCGTCTTATTTTTCAACTGGATAAATCTATCCGCCATAAAACATTTTCACTGTCATCACCCGATAGATTTGTCATTGATTTTCTTAACACAAGTACCAAAGGCCAGTTAAAGCTGGGTCGCAATAAAGCAAACCCCAAAGCTACTTTGGTAAAACGGCTTCGTCAATCAACCCGTAATAACAATGATTTTAGAGTGGTGCTGGATCTTTCCAGAAAAGCCAGGGCCGAAACGAAACTACGCTCAGACGGCTCTAGCTATTATCTGGAAGTAGCACTTAGCCCGCGTCAAACTAACAAAAAAGGCAGCGCACCAGAGCAAATTAAAAAAGCCATTAGCGCCGTTGGTAGAAGGTCGGGCAACAAGCGTGCCATGGTCATCGCCATAGATGCCGGTCACGGTGGTAAAGACCCCGGTGCAGTGGGTAAAAAAGGCACTAAAGAAAAACAAATTGCACTACAAATTGCCAAACGCCTAAAGAACCATATTAATCGCCAGCCCGGAATGCGAGCAGTGATGATTCGAGATGGTGACTATTATGTGTCATTGCGCAAGCGAATTCATAAAGCGCGTAAACACAAGGCCGATTTATTTATTTCCATTCATGCCGATGCCAATCCAAATCGCTCATTGACCGGTTCATCGGTTTATATTTTGTCGGAAAGCGGCGCTTCAAGTGAAGCCGCACGTTGGCTGGCAAATCAGGAAAACTCCTACGAGGAACGTCTGGCGGGCGCGCACTTACTTCGCAAAAATAAAGTCGTCAAATCAATGCTGCTAGACCTGTCCCTTTCAAACACCATTGACAGATCTTTGGAACTGGCAAATAGCGTTCTGAGAGAATTAGGACGGGTTAATCACCTGCTGAGGCATCGTGTAGAAAGCGCCGGTTTTGTGGTGCTGAAATCACCTGATATTCCTTCCATGTTGGTCGAAACCGCCTTTATCAGTAATGCAATGGAAGAGAAGCGGCTTAAAACAAAACACCATCAGGAAAAACTGGCTAAAGCAATCTTTAAAGGTGTACGCCAATATCAGGTTGCCATGCAAGAGTCTGAATCACTTTATGATAACTACACGTAAAACAATGAAAGCAGAACCAAATAACTAAAACTTCTAATAATAATTTCCTTCGATGTGAGTTAGGCCGCTTTTATAGCGGTCTTTTTTTGCCTGTAAGAGTAATATTTGTAGAAAAGAGCCAAAAAGGGTAGAAAAGAGCCAAAAAGGGTGGGGGTGTACTTTAAAAATCTATTAATAAACATTATGGAAGTACACCCCCACCCTTTTTTTGGCTTTTCTCTGTTTCACTCCAAAATAAGGCTACCAGTCATTATAAAACCGCTAACTTTTTCGTTTGGCATCCATGACATGCGGTAGTTGAGCAATTT
>JALWMR010000211.1 GCA_027083815.1 Thiotrichaceae bacterium | reverse complement strand
TTCGTATCTTTAAAGCGGGCGTAGCCTTTAATTAAGGATAAAGCAGGATTTGATTCTAAAATGCTCTGGTATTTTGCCTGTCGCAATTCTTCTACGCGAGAGGTTTGCTGCTGCGCGAGCAATGCCCGGTCAATCTCTGGCGCATGGTTTTTTAGACCATCAAAGGGATTGCTACGTTGTTGTTGGGCAAGTTGCGCCGCACGTATCAATATTTTAGATGGCACGCAACCAACATTGACACAACAGCCACCAATAACATCTGCGCCTTCTATAATGCTGACCCGCGCGCCGCCTTCGGCTGCCTTAATAGCACAGGCGAATGCAGCAGAACCACTTCCTATAATGGCTACATGCAAGGCCGCATCCGATGACAGAATGCTTGCGGAATAACCAGCCTCCTCGATGGCCTGTATTAGCGACTCTGATTGAACCGTGCCATCCGTCAGGATTGATGCATTGGCATCGGCATAGGAAACCGATGCCGTTTTTACACCGACGATTTCTTCGAGTGCCTGCTTTACATGGGACGCACAGCCATCACAGGTCATGCCTTTTATAGCTAATGTTATCGTTTGCTGTTTCATATTTTTCTCATTAGTAACTATTTATTTAGCGTTTTGGAGAACCTTTGTTGCTTTAATAGAGAAAAGGGCAATAAAGGTGGGGGGTGTACTTTTTTATAATCATTTAGACACTAATCATCTATTCTCTATCGACCAGAGCATCAATAATCGGGCATCCAGCATGTTCTGGGTTGGTTTGACAATCCTTTAACAGGATTTTTAATGCTGATTCCATCTGTTTCAGGTCATGCAACTTGTTTCTGACACTCATTAGCTTTGATTTTGCCAAAGCTTGTACGTCATCACACTTTGCAGATTCCATTGATAGCAATGTAGAGATTTCCTCAAGAGTAAAACCTAATTTTTGAGAGCGTTTAATAAACAAAATTCGCTCCAGTGTCTCAACCGGGTATTGACGATACCCAGAGAGAGGTTTGACCGGTTGCTTAATCAAACCCTTTCGTTCATAGAAACGAATCGTCTCTATATTGACCTGCGCCGATTTTGCCAGCTCTCCAATTTTCATTATTGATGCAAACTCTTATTTCTCATTTAGTTTTAACCATTCATAGGGTCGGCTGGCGAGCCTTTGAGTGGTTGACCGCCACGATTTTTACATTCACTTGCTGATACATTTAACCAGCCTTTACCTTTGCAACTGTTCATGCCAGTACAGGAATTATTAACCGTGCTACAGGCCGTTTTACCTTTACAGCTATTAATACCGTAACAGGCAATATCGCCTACTTGTGCTTTCGGTCCATAGATGTCGACAGACTTATACATGCCATAAAACGCACCTGCTACGGCGATTGAAAGCGCCGCCCCATTAATCGCCCGGCGTGATAAATCAACCGGCTCTTTAGGCGCATCTGTCTCACAAGCCCCCTGGTTTTACCCTTTGATAAAATCCCAAAGTGTGGCTAATAATAACAGTCCGATACCCAGATAGACTGCTGGCAGCAGCACAGGCTTAATACCTGTCATAACAAACCACATGGCGACACTGGCGACAAGGCATCCCACAAGGCCCAGCCAGAAAGCGTTGGTATTATTATTTTTCTTGCTAGAACGATAAAGCAGCCAAAGAGTTAATAAAATAAAGGCGACAAAAACGGGGAATAAATAGGTATCTTTGGCAATAAAGCCCAAACCTGCTGCACTCAGGGCAGATAAGGCAAGGGGCAAGCCCAAACAGCAAGAAGCCGCAAAAGCTGTGCCTAATAAGCCGCTAAGCTGTTTCAATAAACTCTTCATTAATGTCTCCGCACATAGCCAATACTAATATATTGAGACTAATCATAATCCCCGTACCATAGTACGGTGTAAAGACATTTTTTATACCACTGTTTTTTTATTGCCACCCACTAGCAGTGGCTTGACATGATCCACCAGCTTGCGAAAAACCGCCTTTGGTATAAATTCAGGGCTGAATTTAGAGATTTTTTAAACTATTTAGACAAAAGGGCAACCGAGCCGTAGGCGAGATAATGTCGGAGCACAGCGACGACTACCCGTAGGGCGGTTGAGGCGTAGCCGAGCAAACCGTAAAAAAGGTGGGGGGGTGTCACTGCTGTCCCACAGTTTATAATTAAAAGACTAGCCTCATTTGAGGTTCCCTTTTTTTATGCCTCGGGGAATCTGGTTTTAATATCTGTCGTAGACTCTTTCGCTCAAATAAATTGAGCTGAATAACCCTTAGTATTCGTTGTACAGTCCAACCTGTTT
>JALWMR010000210.1 GCA_027083815.1 Thiotrichaceae bacterium | reverse complement strand
CCCTGGTTTCTGCCTGAATTGACGCAGAGCGGGCTATTGCCTTGTCTACTCCTTTCCAGCGTTGCCTAAGCAATGGCATGAGTTGATGCCGGCAATAATTGCGATCAAAACTCTGATCGGCGTTACTAGGATCTTCTATAAACGTTAGCTTATGCTCTTTGGCATATTCTTCGAGTGATATGCGTGACACACTCAAAAACGGTCGCGCCAGTTTATTATTGTCTGTAATCGCCATTATAGGTGCCATAGCTGCTAGCCCGTTAACACCCGCCCCACGAAATAGTTGTAATAACAGTGTCTCCGACTGGTCATTAAGGTGATGCGCGGTGAGTAGAACCTCCTGCGGCTCAAGTGCCCTTATCAGAGCATGGTAACGAGCCTGGCGCGCTACTTCTTCCAGACTTTTTCCAGCAGTGTTATCAATCGTAAGCTTTATTGACTGGTAAGGAATAGCAAGCGCCGAAGACACATTTTGGCAATGATCTAACCAGCTATCCGCCTTGTCCAAGAGACCATGATGAATATGCATTGCACGGATATCTAAAGCAGGCTGCATAGACCGGATCTGGCACATGAGGTGTAATAAAACGTGTGAATCAAGCCCCCCGCTATAGGCAATTAGAAAACGAGTAGAGGACGTTAAAGAGCGAAGATGCTGCTGTAAACCAAGCGGTGTTAAGACGGAATTAGTCGTCAAATCGGCCAAAACTCATAAGTTTTTGATAGCGTTTCTCTAAAAGCTGATCGGTACTTAAAGCGCGTAATTCTCTCAAGCTGCTTTGCAAAGCTTCGCGAATACTCACGGCAGCGGCCTCATAATCACGATGTGCACCGCCCAGTGGTTCTGGAATGATGCGATCAATAAGACCAAGCTTGCTTAATTTTTTTGATGTAATACCTAGTGCTTCTGCTGCCTCAGTAGCCTTGTCGGCACTTTTCCAGAGAATAGAGGCACAACCTTCTGGTGAGATGACTGAATAAGTGCTGTATTGAAGCATCATCACCCGATCAGCCACAGCAATAGCCAGGGCACCACCCGAACCGCCTTCACCCGTGATCGTCGAAATAATAGGGGTACGCAGTTTTGCCATTTCGTAAAGATTACGCGCGATGGCTTCACTTTGGCCACGTTCTTCAGCACCAATGCCCGGATAGGCACCGGGCGTATCAACAAAGGTAATCACGGGTAAGTGAAATTTTTCTGCCAGCTTCATTAAGCGCAGTGCCTTGCGATAACCTTCAGGACGTGGCATACCAAAATTACGCTTGATATTCTCTTTGGTATCGCGGCCTTTTTGATGACCGATTACCATGACCGGATTACCTTCAAAACGTGCCGTACCACCGATTATCGCCTTATCATCACCAAATGCTCGATCACCATGAAGCTGCTGAAAGTCGCTAAATATGCGGTCAATAATATCAAAAGAATAGGGCCGTTTCGGGTGACGCGCCAGCTGGCCAATCTGCTTGGCATTCAGTTTTGAAAAAATAGACTTTGTAAGTGATTCAACCTTGCTTTCCAGACGCTCAACCTCATCACCGAGATTAACATCAGAGTTGCTAACATAACGCAGTTCATCAATTTTGGCTTCTAATTCGGCTATGGGTTGTTCAAAATCAAGAAAATCAGGATTCATGGTATCTATTCGCTTACGCTACTATTTATCAACTTGCTGGTTTAGCTATTTTCTTCTTGTTGCTTGGCCACTTCTTCATGAACTTTTTTCATGTCGATTTCTTTCACCTTGCCAATGACGTCTTCCAGTTGTGCCGCATTTAGCATTCCGGGTTGTGAAAATAAAACCACCTGCTCACGGAAGATCATCAATGTAGGGATTGAACGAATCTGGAAGTGTGCCGCCAACTCCTGCTCTTTTTCAGTATCAATTTTACCGAAAACAATATCATCATACTTTTCAGAAACTTCTTCATAAATCGGTGCAAATGATTTACAGGGGCCACACCACTCGGCCCAAAAATCAACAATGACAATGTCATTGTTTTCGATAGTTTCTTCAAAAGTATCTGCAGTTATATCAATAGTCGCCACGGCGAACTCCTTTTAGTTAGGACTTGTTAATTTCAATGTTGCGAATATACGGGCTGATGTTACGAATATCAAGTTAAGGGATTGCTTATATGAGTTTTTTGGAGAAAAAGTATGTGAGACAATGGAATGAAGCGACGGTTGTTTAGAAAAGCCGTAAAAAGTAGGGGGGGTGCACTGCTGTCCCACAAATATCCCACAAAAGCAGAAAGCCTGAATCCTTGTTGTATAATGTTTGTACCATCAAGCAC
>JALWMR010000209.1 GCA_027083815.1 Thiotrichaceae bacterium | reverse complement strand
TAAATGACCCAGAAACAGCTGATGTTGTTATTGTTAATACCTGTGCCGTAACCACCGAAGCGTCTAAAAAATCACGAAAGCTGATGAATCGATTGCATCGCGAAAACCCTCAATCAAAATTGGTTGTTAGTGGCTGCTACGCAACTCTTGAGGAGAAGGAAGTTGCTGAAAGGCTGGGTGTGGATCTCGTAGTCAATAATAAAGAAAAAGATAAATTACCTCAAAAAGTCATGGAGAGGTTTTCTTCCAACACCATGCCGCAAATAGCGATGGAGCCAGCTGAATCATCATTGTTTTTAAGAGGCAAGCAACGTGCCTTTATTAAAATACAAGATGGATGTCGCTATCGTTGTACTTTTTGTATCGTTACTGTAGCCCGTGGTGAAGAGCGAAGTCGTTCTGCTAGTGATATTGTTGATGAGGTCAATGAATTACATCAGCAAGGTATTCAGGAAGTTGTCTTAACCGGTGTTCATGTGGGTGGATATGGTAGTGATTTAGGAAGCTCTTTGTTTGGTCTGGTTAACTTGTTACTAAAAGAGACCGATATTCCCCGAATACGTTTTGCTTCAGTTGAGCCATGGGACTTGCCCGATACCTTTTTTAACCTATTTGAGAATAACCGCCTGATGCCTCATATGCATTTACCTTTGCAAAGCGGTGCGGATACGGTGCTAAGAAGAATGTCACGTCGTTGTAAGACGCAAGATTTTATTGCTCTGGTAGAACAGGCAAGGCTTGCTATTCCAGACTTTAATGTGACGACTGATATCATTGTTGGCTTTCCTGGTGAAACTACAGAAGAGTGGCGGAAAACACTGGATACAATTGGTGCTATAGGTTTTGGGCATATTCATATCTTTTCCTTTTCTCCCAGGGAAGGAACCAAAGCGGCGCGTTTATCTAATCCTGTCAGTGATGATGTAAAAAAACAACGCAGTCGAGAATTACATCGTTTGGCTGACAGGCAAAAAATGGCTGTTCTTGAGCAGCAAACCAATAGAACAGTTGAGGTTCTATGGGAGTCTCAACGACCGATAACTATTGATGGACAGAGTAATAAAGTAAGGTATAGCGGATATACCCCCAATTATCTAAAAGTTGAAACTATTGTGAATAGTGATGTCTTACTAGAGAGTAAAGTAACGCCTACTTTTATAAGCGGTTTATCACATCAGGATAAGTTGCTAACGGGAGAGTCCTTATGAATCTTTTATTAAAACAATTATCTTTTACCCTGTTTATTTTGATTAGCATGGCGATGAATGCGGGGTGCTCCCAGAAAAGTAATACGCCTGAATCTGTGAGTAATGATTTTTGGCAGGCCGTGGTTCAAAAAGATATGGAGACAGCTAAACAGCTTTCGACCTGGGATACTGTTAGTTATTTGAAGTATCTAAAGTCGAATCAGCTTCATCCTGAAAGATTTAAGCTTGGAGAGGCTTTGTTAGGAAAAGACAAAGCAGAAATCTCTACAACATTATTTACCACTAAGCAGGGAAAGTCTGGTGTTAAGGTTCCAGGAACAACAGTTCTTGTTAAAATTAAGCAAGGCTGGCGAGTTGATGTGAAAAAGACTATGGGTTCCGTTGTCGACAGGACGGTTGATAATATGTTTCAACAATTGGATGGTTTTTTTCAGCAAAGCGTTAATGAACTGGATAAGACTTTAAGCCAGTCTCTGGAGGAGCTGGGTAAAGTTATTGAAGAAGGCGCAAAAGAATTAAGAAAAGAGCTTTCAAATAAATCATTATTGCCACAGAAGAACCCGCCAAAAGTGATTCCTCATTCGGATAAGTATCTTGGTCGCCCTATCTAGGCTAGAGCAAGCTTCTGGTTGAATCTATTTTGGGCGGAATCAGAAAACAATCAATTTTGACTCCGTAGCAAGCATATCAAGAGGAATATCCCAGGGTTCCGGAGCTAGCGATTCAAGCTTTTGGAAGTCGTAGGCAATGCCAAGGAGTGTCGGCTTCTTGATACTTCCTTGCTTGAAAGAGAAGGTTCGGTCGTAGTATCCACCTCCCATTCCCAATCGGTTCCCATGCCGGTCAAATGCCACCAAAGGCATAATGACCAGATCAAGCTTATCCCCTGAAATAAGCTCCTCCTCTTTGTAGATTGGTTCAGGAATAGAATATTTGTTAGCCTTGTATTGGCTCGTATGGCTGATGGGGGCAAATGATAGAGCTTGGTCAGGGGTATTAGACACAATAGGCAGATAATACTGTTTGCTTTTATCCAGGGCTGTGAGAGAGCCTGCATCTACTTCACCATTGACAGCATAATAAAGGCCGATGTGTTGCGATGAAAGAAAGGCATCAGATGCAAGAATGTGCTTTGTCATTAGTTCAGACTTGTTTATTTGATCCTCTTTGCTCAGCTTACTTCTGTATAACAAAATTTCCTTTCTAATAGCATTTTTGTCTTTTTGGCGATTCATCTGGAAATTATCGCATAAAAAAACCACCTCAATCGGTGGTTTTTTTAAACTCTTTAAATGCGTATAGATGCTGTTGTCAAGGTGGATCTGATTAAGAGAAAGAACCGCTAGATTTCCTGTAAGCAACTTTTAGACGTTTTCCAGGCCAGATTCTGTTGCTTTTAAGCTTGTTGAGTCGTTTAAGCTTCTTAACAGAAATACCATGTTTTCTGGCGATGCGAAACAGGTTGTCTCCGCGCCTTACTTTTACGTATCTATATCTGGCGCGAGCTCGTCTTGAGCGTTTCCTTTTTTTGAGCTTTGCATAGTGGCGATAAGCCGGTTTGTTGTGAACATCAGCAGCAGGAGGAAGTTGCTGAATTATTTGACTGAGGCGACCGGCATGGCGTCTTGGCAAGAGAATCCTGTTAGAAAACCGAGGTGTGGTAATACCGTGTAGATAGCCAGAGTTTATGGATGTCAGAGTATCAACAGGAAGTCCCGCATAGGTAGCGGCCTTTCTTAGATCAACCGCTTTGTTGACACTCACGGTAGTCAAGGCATGTGTATTGGGGATGCCCCGCAAGCGTACCCCAAATGCACGAGGATTCCTGAATATCTCCTTGTAAGCTAATAAACGAGGTACGTAATGTCGTGTTTCTCTTGGTAATTTCAAGCTCCAATAATCAGTGCGCATACCACGCCTGCGGTTGTTCATTATTTCTCGGTGAACCCGGTATTCCCCTGCATTGTAGGCAGCCAGAGAAAGTAACCAGTCTCCCCTGAATTCGCGGTTTAAGCGTTGTAAATAATCAAGTGCTGCACGAGTAGCCTGCATGGGATCGAGTCTTGCATCGTAACTGCGTGTTTGATGTAAGCCATAACGTCTGCCTGTTGCAGGAATAAATTGCCACATTCCAGCGGCACCGGCATGTGAGTATGCCGTATTGCGATAAGCACTTTCGACGAAAGGAAGCAGTGCTAATTCAGTTGGCATTCTACGGCGGTTTAGCTCATTGACTATCATATACAAATAGTTTGATGAGCGATCAGCAAGTCTTTGGATTCGTGCAGGGCTTCGTGAGAATTGTCTTGTGTATTTTCTGACAAGAGGCTGATAGGTATAATTTCTAAAGCGGAAACCCTGATATATGCGATCCCATACATTGCCAAGACGGTTTTGTTGTTGCCGCTGTTGATTATAAGCCCGCTGATTTCTTAAGCGTTTTTGATTGGCCAATCGTGTTTGCAACGCTTTGCGACGCGCTATATTTTGCCTCAAAATTTGTTGTCGTTTTGCCGCATAAGGGTCAACTCTAGTGGGGCGACGAGCTTGCTGGGTAGTTTGATTTCTTATCGGGCTTGATAGTTGTTTTTGTGGTTGGGGTGGTATTATTTTTCCTGTAGGGGCTTTGATAAGCCCCAGCTGTCTTGCGGCGCTATTTATGTCCTGTTCATAAGAAGTTTGTGCAGAGAGTGTTGAGGTGAGTCCCGCGAACAATAAAAAGGAGGTAACAGCAGACGCCGTTACTTTTAAAAAAGTAGTTTTTTTCATAAGCCCTTGAAACCCGTGTTCATATTAATTTAAGAACAATTGGTATAAAATATCTAACAAATCCAGAATGACTTGCAAACTTTTCTAAAGTTTCAAGCTTTCTTCGGTGAAATTTACGCCCTATCATAATATGTTAGGGGTTTATTCGCAAGGTGTGTCATTATGTTGGGTGGTAAGTCAGACGTTATAGAGTATAGTAAAATTTGGTATCAGAGTCTCTCTGGAAAGATGGCGCTTGAAAGCTTGAATGAGTTATGTGCCGAATTAAATTCGGAAATATTTGGTTACTACGCGATTCAAACAGGTGTACTCAGCGGCAAGCATGATTTGCTTAAAACAAGTCGCGTTGCTGCTAGTTTTTCTGTCGTTAATCAAAAGCCTGTCAATAAAGATGATTTAGAAAAAACTTCAGTTATTGCATCTACTGAGCAGCTGCCTATCGCCACAGATAATGTAGATCTGGTAATTGCTAGTCATGTCCTGGAAACCTCTAACGAACCTCATCAGGTGTTAAGGGAAATTGATCGTATTCTGGTTCCCGAGGGGCATTGTATCCTGATTGGTTTTAATCCTTTTGTGGCATCAAGAATTATTCCCGAAACCAAGAGAATCATACGTAAAGGGCTAAAAAAGGGTGATGCAAATCATTTTAAAATGCGTAGTGCTCACCGAGTTAGAGATTGGTTTTCTTTGCTAGGTTTTGAAGTGTTGGATGTGCATTACATGGCCTTTCGGCCAAATATTAAAAACAAGAAATTATATGAAAGCTTTCGCTGGCTTGATCATGTGGGTGAATATATTGGCCCTGTTCTTGGTCAGCTTTATATGTTTCATGTTAAAAAACAAGTTGTTGCAATGAGACCGCATAAAAAGGTCTGGACGGCTCCAGCTGTGTTAAGCGGTGGTAAGGTGGTGTTAAACAATACTGCACAAAAGATTCGTCGTGAAAATTACTCAAACTATTGATGAGTACAGGATAAATATAAAAAATGTGTAATGAGCGTGTATCCATTTTTACCGATGGAGGTTGTAGGGGTAATCCTGGTCCTGGTGGATGGGGAGCCTATTTAGTTTTTGGTCAACATGAAAAGGAACTTTATGGTTATGAGGAAGACACCACCAATAACCGTATGGAGCTAATGGCAGCCATTCGTGCCTTAGAGACTTTGAATCGTTCATGCGATGTGGACTTGACAACTGATTCTCAATACGTACGTAAAGGTATTACCGAGTGGATGGGTGCCTGGAAAAAACGTGGCTGGAAAACAGCTGCCAAAAAAGATGTAAAAAATAAGGATCTGTGGCAGCGTTTGGATAAAGCTGTTAATGAACATGATATTGAATGGCATTGGGTAAAAGGGCATAGTGGACACCCCGGTAATGAGCGAGCTGATGCGTTAGCTAATCGCGCCATGGATGAGAAAAAAGGTAACATCAATGTTTGAAAAGGCGGGTAGGCAGATTTTTCTTGATACAGAAACAACAGGTTTGGAGACAAGAGACGGTCACCGTATTATTGAAATCGGTTGTGTGGAGATGATTGACAGAAAGCTGACGGGTAACAATTATCATCAGTATATTCAACCAGATAGAGAAAGTGATGAAGCAGCTTTGGCGGTTCATGGTATAAGCAGTGAGTTCTTGGCAGATAAACCACGCTTTGGGGAGATATCAGAAGACTTTCTTCATTATGTGAAAGGCGCAGAACTTATTATTCATAACGCACCGTTTGATGTTGGGTTTCTCAACTATGAGCTCTCAATGTTGGTAAACCCTCAGGTGCTGGAGGATTATTGTGAAATTAGCGATAGTTTGGTGCTAGCACGGCAAATGCATCCTGGGCAACGAAACTCACTGGATGCCTTGTGTAAGCGCTATGATATCAAGAACGATCATCGAACCTTGCACGGAGCCTTATTAGATTCCGAGATTCTGGCAGATGTTTATCTGGCAATGACAGGTGGGCAAACTGCCTTGTTATTAGGTGATGGGCCTGCCAATGATGCAGATTCGTCTATCTCTTCGGCGTTTGAACGGCTACAGGAAGGCAGAGTAGGTTTGCCCGTGCTCAAGGCTAACAGTGCTGAGCTTGATGCACATCAGGCCTATTTGAAGGAAATTGAAGAAAGTACAGGCAAGCGCCTTTGGCACTGAGAGTTATGCTGCTAGCGACCCTTTAATATTCGTTGTTTATCTCGATTCCAGTCTCTTTCTTTAGATACAGCGCGCTTGTCATGTGCTTTTTTACCTTTACCGGTGCCGATTTCTAACTTTACTTTATTGTGTTTCCAGTAGAGGGAGAGTGGCAAGATGGTATACCCTTTACGATCTACGGCTGCTGCAAGCTTAACGATTTCATAGTCATGAAGCAGTAATTTACGGATTCGTGTGGGATTCGGGTTTACATGTGTTGACGCTGAAAGCAATGGTGTAATTTGTGCACCAGACATCCAGACTTCGCCACTTTTGACAAAGACATACGCCTCTTTTAACTGAGCTCGCCCATCCCGAAGGCTTTTGACTTCCCAGCCTTCCAGCACAAGACCAGCCTCATAAGTGTCCTCAATAAAGTAGTCGTGACGTGCGACTTTATTTTTGGCAATGGTTTTGCCACCATGCCCCTTCTTTTTTTTGTTCTTTTTTGCCATGATAATTTAAAATTACAAGATAAAGAAAAGATTATAACCCGACACGCTGGTAGAATACTCCTCAATATTGTTAATACTCCATTAAATAGGTTTTAAAACATGCCTCATCTTAGCCGCAGCGCACTGGTTCCTTTCAGTGACGAGCAAATGTATAAATTGGTAGAAGATGTGGAACGGTATCAGGATTTTTTACCATGGTGTAGTCATTCGGAGGTGCTTAGACGTGGTGAGTACTGGATAGATGGTGCGGTCACAATTTCCAAAGGTGCCGTTAACAAGACATTTTCGACCCACAATGAGTTAATACCAAATAAACAAATATCAATGGCCCTGCTTGATGGCCCTTTCAAGGAGCTGAACGGTTTATGGCGTTTTGAGGCATTAAAAGCAGATGCTTGTAAGGTCTCGCTGGAGCTGGATTATGAGTTTGCCAGCAAGTTGCTGGGAATGGTGGTTGGGCCGGTTTTTAATCAGGTTGCCAATGCAATGGTAGATTCATTTGTCAAACAGGCAAAGGTAAAATATGGCTAATAATATTCAAGTCGAGGTGGTTTATGCCTTGCCTGATGAGCAAACACTGCTCAATTTTGAAGTGCCTGAAGGCAGCACTATCGAGGATGTCATTAGAAAATCCCAGATATTACAATATCACCCTGAGCTTGAAGAAAAGCTGGATAAACTAGATGTCGGTATTTTTGGAAAGCTTGCTAAAATGGATCAGCCCGTGCGAGATAAGGATCGCGTAGAGATATATCGCCCACTAATTGCTGATCCAAAAGAGGTTCGTAAAAAGCGTGCGGCTGAAGGTAAAAAATTAAAAAAAGGGGGTGTTGATGTACAAGATAAGCTTAAAGAGTAGTTTGCTATGAGGGGTATGGTTCCTCTTGACCCCCAAACTAAAGTATCGCAAATGCAATATGCCGTGGTGTATGTTCCACGTAAAAGCCGCAAGCGTTTTCCCGCTAGCTGTGTTGAAATAAAGAAATCAAAGGTGGAAGCATTGAAATCTGCTTCTGATATTGATAAAAAATATGCTGCGATTGTTGTCGGCCCCTCAAAATCCTCCGAAGGGCAGTTTATTTACTATCTATCTGAATGGCTTTAGCCTGCCAGGTTTAGGAAAGTTAATGGTCAGGAGAAAAGGGGCAAAAAGGTAGGGGGTGTACTTTTAGAGTATCTAATAAGCTTATCTTTATTGAAAGAAGCTAACTAATGATGTAATAAATGTTAAAAAAGCTTGTTTTTTCTTATTTCATGACCCTAACCAGGCTATCACCTCTAAAGAGTAGTGTAATACCTTGGCGATTTGAGGTTTTTTTACCTTGTTTGGTAAAATAAACGTAATCCCAGCGATTACTTCTAAAGTTATCCTGAAGTAAGGGCGTGCCCAGCATAGATAAAACTTCGTCTTTGCTCATGCCTTGCCGTAGTTGTGATACTGCCTCATTAGATAGAGCATTACCTTGTTGTACTTCCATTTTGTAGGTAGAGCAACTACTGAGTAGAAGAACAAGAATGCTAGTACATAGTAATTTAATCATATTGCGTTGTTTCATGCCTTAATTTTGATGTGAATACTAATTGGTCAATTATTCTACAATATAGTTGCAAGTAGAACAGCCTCTTTAAGGTATTAGAGGTCTATTAATTACGTTGGTTGGTCTAATAAGCCCCAAAAATGGTCTTAAAAAGAAAAATAGTCATTAATTTGGATATTTGTTTTTGATTTTATTCGCTGCGGGCGTATAATACGTCGTTCAATTTTTATTAGTTTTAAAACAGAGCTAAACTATGCCAAGTGTAAAAGTTAGAGAAAACGAGCCTTTTGAAATTGCTTTACGCCGCTTCAAGCGCACCTGTGAGAAAGCAGGGGTTGTTGCAGAAGTTCGTAGCCGCGAATATTACGAAAAACCTACATCAATACGTAAAAGAGAAAAAGCAGCAGCCGTTAAGCGTAATATCAAAAACCTGAAGCGCGAAATTAATCGCCGCGTTCGTATGTACTAATAATCATTAGTCTTACCTTAACGAAACTTAAATAAGATGTCTGAATTAAAAAAGCGCCTCACCGATGATATGAAGTCGGCTATGCGCAATAAAGAGAAAGACCGTCTTATGACTGTTCGCACCATTCTGGCTGCGATCAAACAACAAGAAGTTGATACGCGGGAAGATGTCGATGACACCGCTATTCTTGCTATTCTGGATAAACAAAGCAAACAACGTCGTGAGTCAATTAGCCAATACTCAGCGGCAGGTCGAGATGATTTAGTTGCTCAAGAAGAGTTGGAGCTAGGATTTATTCAGGAGTATCTACCCGAGCCATTAAGTGATGATGAAATACAGTCACTTATCAAGGAAGCGATCGACGCAAGTGGAGCGACAAGCATGAAAGAGATGGGCAAAGTTATGGCCCATATCAAACCTCATGCACAAGGTCGTGCCGATATGGGAAAAATAAGTGGCCTGATAAAAGCCGCCTTGAGCACCTAATTCGTACACTGTTCATCACTGTGTTGTATCACGTTCTGATTTTACAGGATGCCCAATCATGTCAACCCCCACCTTAAAGAATGACCGTTTTCTAAGAGCGTTGCTCAGACAGAGTGTGGACACCACACCGCTATGGATTATGCGTCAAGCAGGCCGATATTTGCCTGAATATCGTGCCACCCGCGCTAAAGCGGGTAGCTTTATGGATCTGTGCGAAAACCCTGATTTGGCATGCGAGGTGACTTTGCAGCCACTCGAACGTTTTGATCTTGATGCAGCAATCCTCTTTTCTGATATTTTAACCATTCCTGATGCCATGGGTCTTGGACTGTATTTTGCTGAAGGTGAAGGGCCAAAATTTGAGAGCCCAGTTAGGAATATGACGGCCATTCAAAAACTGTCAGTACCTGATCCCGAAGATGGATTGCGCTATGTGATGGATGCCGTACGTACGATTCGACGAGAGCTGAATGGTCGCGTTCCCCTAATTGGTTTTTCTGGTAGCCCGTGGACACTGGCTACCTATATGGTTGAAGGTGGATCGACCAAAGACTTTGGCAAGGTCAAGGGTATGATGTTTGATGACCCAAAGGCATTACACTTATTGCTTGAAAAATTGGCCGATAGCGTTACCTCATACTTAAATGCACAAATCGCTGCAGGCGCACAGGCAGTAATGATTTTTGACACATGGGGTGGCGTGCTTTCTACAGAAATGTATAAGGAATTTTCGCTGGCCTATATGGAACGAATCGTTGCAGGCTTAAGTCGCGAAGCTGAGGGTCGCCAGGTACCAGTTACCTTGTTTACCAAGGGTGGTGGGCAGTGGTTAGAGCTGATGGCAGATACAGGTTGCGATGCATTAGGCTTAGACTGGACTCAGGATATAGGCGAGGCACGTACCCGTGTAGGCGATAAAGTAGCCTTGCAAGGCAATATGGATCCCTGTGTACTTTATGCGTCACCCGAAACGGTAAAGCGTGAAGCCAAAAAAGTGTTGGACGGTTTTGGTGAGGGAGCAGGCCACGTTTTCAACCTTGGTCATGGAATTCATCAACATATTGACCCGGACAAAGTCAAAGTACTCGTAGATGCGGTGCATGAATATGGAAAAAACGGCTAAGAAAAGTTAAATTTTTCAGACTAGAGTAACCAATGGAGAAAATGGCAAACCGAGCTGAAAGCGAGACAATGTTGGAGCGCAGCGACGACTACCCGAAGGGTGCGTTTACAAAACACATAAAAAGTAAGGGGGTGTACTTTTAAAGTACTATAAACTCTTATAAAAGATGTCTTTTAGAAGATTCCTGGCTGGTTTAGCCGTTTTGATCTATTAGTAACTCTATTTTAGCGTTTTATTGATCCTAAAAAAGGAAAACCTATTGCCCTTTTAAGCGGTTAAGCCTTTCAATCTCTCTTTGTCTTGCCAGTTGCCTTCTTCTTTCATTTTCTTCACGTTGCATTGCTTCTCTGCGGATACGATCTTCCTGACGCGCTCGTGCGGCGGCATCCAGGCCTTGTAGTGCCTCCAGTTGCTGCTGTTGCAACATTTCTTCCCGGTGTTCCCGCATAAATGCGGCTACTTCCTCTTCAGTTGGAATTTGCTCGGGTGTTAATGCTTCAGTAATTGTTTGAATGGTAAATTCATTGGGGGGCATGCCAGTATCGGCATCTAACTCTACATTAATTAGCCCCCTTGGGCGTTTCCAGCTTTGTTGTTTGATCCCTTTTAGAGCAGTTTTCATATAATCAATCCAAATGGGAAGTGCGGTTCTTGCAGCAGTTTCTCTTTTCCCCATTGGTTTTATTTGATCAAAACCGACCCAGACAACGGCTACCTTTGAAGGAGTGAAGCCACAAAACCAGGCATCTTTTTGGTCATCAGTGGTGCCGGTTTTGCCTGCTAGATCGTGTCGGCCCAATACGTTTGAACGCCCTGCTGTTCCAACTTGAGCAACACTTTGTAGCATGCTACTAATTTGATAATGAACATAGGGTTTCATTATTCGTTTGGCAGGATGATTCACTCGTTGTCCTTTCTTATTCGTGTTTGAATTGTTTCTTAAGCAGTCTGAACAAACTGTCAGAGGATCTGCATTAAAGATTATATTGCCATTTCTATCGACGATTTTTCGAATATAGTGACTATTGATTTTGTATCCGCCGTTTGAAAAACTTGAATAGGCCGTTGCCATTTCTACTGGTGTGGCGGAGCCTGTGCCTAAAGCCAACGTAAGGTCAGCGGGCAAGGTACGTTTTTTAAAGCCAAAACGTTTTGCATATTCCAAAGCATAGCCGAGCCCAATTTGCTGTAACAAACGTATGGATACTAAATTTTTTGATTTTGCCAGGGCGACTCTTAGACGGGTTGGCCCACCATAGTTATGGCCGTAATTCTCGGGTTTCCAGGTGCTATTAACCAACTCAATAGGTTCATCATCTACAGTTGTCGCAGGTGAATAGCCCTTAGCGAGTGCTGCCGCGTAAATAAAGGGCTTAAAACTTGAGCCGGGCTGTCGCTTGGCCTGCAATGCACGGTTAAATTTACTGTATCTAAAATCAAAGCCACCAGCAATGGCTTCAATAGCACCATTTTTTGGGTCCATGGCAACAAGAGCTCCCGTCACTTTAGGTAGCTGAGATAATACCCATTTGCCTTTATCATTTTTTTGAAGTCTGACAATATCTCCTTTTTTTAGAACATCGCTTACATTTTTAGGTTTCTTGCCACGGCGATTTTCATTGATATAAGCTCTTGCCCATTTCATTTCCTTAATGGTTAGCGTTACGGGCTTGGTTTGTTGGAGTACCTGAAGTGTCGCTGACTTTTTGCTAACTTTGGTGACTACCGCCGGGTACAATCCACCATATATATTATAGGACTTGAGCTTTGCCTGTTGTTTTGATACTGAATTGTATTTTGCTAAAGAAAGTTGATCTTCCGGGCCTCGGTAACCATGTCGGAGGGTATACTTAATCAAGTTTTTTCTGAGGGTATGTATTGCGTTATCTTGTGCCTTGCTATCCAGAGTGGTATATATTTTTAACCCAAGTTTATAGATATTCTCTTCGCCAAAACGCCTTATTGCATCGGCGCGAGCCATTTCTGCCATATAAGGTGCATAGGTTTGGTTTTCAATAAAATGCACTTTAGCAGTCAATGGTTCTTTTAAAGCTGTCTCATATTGTTGATTAGATATATGCTTTAATTCAAACATGCGTTGCAGTATATAGTCGCGGCGTTTTTTCGCTCTTTTTGGATTGATGACGGGGTTGAAGCGAGATGGTGCCTTAGGAAGGCCAGCAATCATGGCACTTTGAGCAAGGGTTAATTCACCAACCTTTTTTCCATAATATATTTCAGCGGCTGAACCGACCCCATAGGCGCGTTTACCCAGAAATATTTTATTCAGATAAAGTTCAAGTATTTCATCTTTGCTGAGTTTTTCTTCTATCTTTAATGCAAGTAGTGCTTCGCGTAATTTTCTAGCTAATGTTTTCTTGTTGCTAAGATAAAAGTTTCTTGCCACTTGCATGGTAATTGTACTGGCGCCCTGACGAACATGCCCTGTTTTTAGTGCTGATACGGCGGCTCTGGCTATGCCGCGAAAATCAACACCACGGTGTTTATAAAAACGGGCATCCTCAATAGATATAAATGCATTTTTTAGATTGTCAGAAATCTGGTCAACTTTAATTGGACGTCGGCGGTATTGGCCAAATTCTGCGATAAGTTTATCGTCTTTACTATAAACACGTAATGGAAGTTGTAATTGAGTGCTCTTTAATGCATCAACGGAAGGAATTTGTGGTTGATAATAAAAGAATAGGGTAGCTACAAAGATTATGCCTAATACGCCAAGAACAACTAAGGGAGAAAAAATGTATCGGAGTAGAAAATTTATAAATGGCATATTTGGTTTAGTTTGGAAGCTAGCTTTGTTTTTAGTGTTTAAAATTTAGAAAATTAATTATATTGGTAACTTATTAATCTTTATCGTTCCATTAAAAAATAGAAAAATATTAAATGAAAGAGCAATCAGATTATACCGTCCGTCCAAAGGTTGTACCAATAAGGGGGAGAAGGGTAGACTATTTTTAATAAGGGCGCTAGTATTAACCCATAAATAAAGGGGCTTCCTTAAAAGAGCCTTTTCTAATAATAACAACAATAATAGGAATTTATCTGTGTTTTCCTTCTCAAAGAAAAAAGGCAACCTACTTGGCATTGATATTAGCTCATCGGCAGTTAAGCTGATAGAACTATCCAAGAAAGGTAATGATTATCGCGTAGACAGTTATGCTGTTACGTCATTACCCGAGGGTGTCACTAGCGAACGTGATATCAACGAAGCCGAGAAAGTTGGCGAAGCAATAAAGCAAGTTGTTAAGAATAGCCGCACAAAAAGTAGACGGTGTGCTTTAGGTATTCCTTCTTCAATGGCTATAAATAAAATCATTACCATTCCAGCCTCAATTCCTGCATCTGAATTAGAAGCTCAAATATCTTTGGAAGCAGAGCAATATATTCCCTATCCAATGGATGAAGTAAATTTTGATTTTGAAGTACTAGGACCTTCTGAAACTTCAGATGAAATGCTGGATGTGTTAATAGCAGGCACTCGAACTGAAAATGTTGAAGTTAGATTGGCTGCTGCTGAAATGGCTGGTCTGGATGTTGAGATTATAGATCTTGAGTCACATGCTGTTGAACTGCTGTTTAAAACCATGATTGATGATATGGAAAAACACGATGTTTTGGCAACTGTTGACTTTGGAGCCTCAATGACAGGAATTAATGTATTTGAAAACGGTAAAGTCGTTTTCTCAAGAGAGCAAGTTTTTGGTGGTAAGCAACTAACTCAGGAAATATCACAACGTTATGGTTTGTCTTATCAGGAAGCTGGTCTGGCTAAGAAAAATGGTAATTTACCTGAAGGTTATATCCCGGAAGTGCTTGATCCGTTTAGAGAGAATATGGTTAGACAGGTGCAACGTTTCTTGCAGTTTTATTATGCTTCCTCTCAAAAAGATAAGGTTGATAAGGTATTGCTTTCAGGTGGGTGTGCCAGTATTCCAGGCATAGATGAGCAAATACAGGAGGTTATTGGAATACCAACTGCATTAGCTAATCCTTTTGCTAATGTTGTATTACACTCAAGGGTCAACCCCGCACGTTTTACAAGTGACATACCTGCAATGCTTGTTCCAGCAGGTTTAGCATTAAGAGGGTTTCAATAATGGCTGGCATAAATTTACTACCATGGCGAGAAGCGGCTCGAAAGAAAAGTCAGCAGCAATTTGTCATGTCGATTGTAGGTGCTGTAGCACTAGGAGCAGCAGTTGTTGGTGCAGGCTACACTTATATGGAGGGGCGCATTTCTTATCAAAATGAAAGAAATGCCTACATTGCTAAAGAGATTAAAAGACTAGATAAAGCGATTAATGAGATTAAAACTCTGGATGCCAATCGTAAAGCCTTGCTTGATAGAATAGCGGTTATTGAACGATTACAGTCTACACGCCCTGGCATTGTTCACTTGTTTGATGAGATGGTTAATGCCTTGCCAAAAGGTTTGTACTTAACTGAGCTAAAACAAGAAGGCAATAAAATTAAGTTGCAAGGTAAAGCAGAGTCGAGTGCTCGAGTTTCAAGTTATATGAATAGACTTAATTCGTCTCCATGGTTGAGCTCTTCTGATTTATCAACAATAAAAGTTGATGATAAAGATAAAGATAGCCGTCTAAGATTCTTTAAGCTTAATGTAACACAATTATTAAAATCAAATGGTGAAGAGGAGACACAAAATGGCAATTGATATTCAAGAAGTCAATAACCTACTGAATGATCCAGCCAGTGTTTCCCTCCCGGTAAAAATTGGTGCCATTGCAGTCGTTTTTGGATTAGCTCTTGCGGCAGGTTATAAGTTGGTAATAATCGATCAGATTGAAACACTGAAATCAGTGCAAGCTGAAGAAGTTCAACAAAAAAAGATTTATGAGAAAAAACAAGCTAGAGCAAATCAGTTACCTGCTTATAAAGCACAGTTAGCAGAGATGCAAGCAACCTTTGGCGCATTAAAAGATCAACTTCCTTCAGATACAGAAATACCGGGATTAATACTGGATATCTCGGAAAAAGGTCTGAGCAATGGATTAGAGATAGAGTTGTTTAAGCCTCTTCCAGAAATCCAAAAAGAGTTTTTTGCTGAGAAGCCAATTAAACTAGAAGCGAAAGGTACTTATGATGAGCTAGCCGGTTTTGTAAGTGATTTGTCAGCATTACCCAGGATTGTTACCATAAACGATATTAGGTTAGTGCCCGAAGAGCTTGATGAAAAAGCAAAAGCGAAAAAATCTAAACTAACAAAATTGAATCTAAATGCTACGATTAAAACATTTAGATATTTGAATGAAGAGGATACTGAGTTAGAAGCGGGAGAGGACGGATGATAAACAATAATAATAAAATGGTTAAGCTGTCTGCGCAATTGTGTATTTTGACTTCATTTCTATTGTTAACCGGTTGTAATAATAGTATTTCTGATCTTGATGAGTATTTTGCTGAACACCGATCAAAAACACCTGATCCGATAGAACCAATACCAGAAGTAAAACCCTATTTGAGATATGTTTATCCGGAGCATGAAAAAGATCCCTTTGATCAAACCATGCTAGCGCTGGATACCGGCCCACGGGATATAATTGATAATGGTATCGCTATTGATACAACCAGAGTACCAGAATTTTTAGAAGGTTTCCCATTGGATAGCCTGAAAATGGTTGGTACAGTAACTAAGGATAATACCTTATGGGCATTGATCAAGATTCCGGATGGAGCTGTTCAAAGTGTTAAGCCTGGTAATTATATTGGGCAAAACTATGGAAAAATTATAACCATTTCTGATGCTAAATTAAGCATAAAAGAAACAGTATCAAACGGTTTAGGTGGATATAAAGAAAGAGAAACATCCATCGTACTTAATCAAGAATAGTCTTAAGTGACTAGAATTATAAATAATAAAAATTAGAACTAGTGGGTTATTAACATGAAAATTATTACGCGCACATTGTTAGGGTTGAGTTTGCCAGCACTTTTGCTCGCAACGGGAAGTAGCTACGCAGCTGCACGCTTACAAAATGTGGATACTACCATTCAGCCTTCTGGTAAGTCAGTATTACGTTTGCACTTTGATAGCAAGGTTGGCATGCCCAAGAGCTTTGTAATGAAGCAGTCATCAAGTATTGTTCTGGACTTTCCGGGCGCCTCAACGGCTATGAGCAAACGAAGCAAATATCTTAATTCAAAATCTGTCAAGAGCGTTAAATTTGCTAAAGGTACAAATAAGCTTCGTGTAATGGTTTCCTTAAATAAATTATCTAAATACACAACAAGTATTCGCGGTAATGATGTTGTTTTAACATTTGATGATAATCATACCGTTGCCCAACGACCTGTTGTCAAGAGGCCACCAGCCCCTGCAAGACGCGCTCCTGTAAGACAAACTGCAGCTTCAATGAATCGGGCAAAAGGTCCTGTTGTAAGACAAAAAAGCGTAAAAAGACAGGCAGTAGCAAGTAATTATGTGGCAAGACCTCGAACAGCTGCGGCCAGATATCAACCTGCACAACATAGACCCGTATCTCAACGTGTAGCGTATAGGGGCGGGAATGTACTAGGGCCTGTTGATTTCCAAAGAACACAAGATGGAGGTGGAAAGGCAGTTATTTCTCTACCTCATCCATCTACAAAGGTTGAGTCAAGAAAAGTCGGTAACACTGTTATCCTTACTTTAAAAGATGTTAAGGCTAGACAACCAAGAAAACGTATTGATGTATTGGATTTTGCAACACCAGCTTCATACATTGATATTGCCAGATCGGGTCGCGACGTCCAGGTAAAAATATTGGCAAATGCTGCATTTGATTATAGTACTACCCAAAATGGCAATAAGTTTATTGTAAATCTGGCTAAATCGAAACAGAAAATAGTACGCGCTAATCCTCTTGCGCCAAAGAAAAAGACCTACAGGGGCAAGAAGTTATCCTTAAACTTCCAGGATATAGAAGTGCGTTCTGTATTGCAGCTGTTGGCTGATTTTACAAATAAAAACATCGTTGTTAGTGATAGTGTTCAAGGTAACATTACACTTCGCTTAAAGGATGTTCCATGGGATCAGGCATTAGACATTGTTCTTGAGTCAAAAGGCTTAGGTATGCGCAATAATGGCAATGTAATTTGGGTTGCCCCAGCTAGCGAACTAGAGGCAAAAGAACAGCGTGATCTTCAGGCTCTAAAGCGTAAACAGGCGTTAGAACCATTAGTGACAGAGTATATCTCTGTAAATTATGCCAAGGCCGAAGACATAGTTGATCTTGTTAGGTCAGCAGGCGGCAAAGGCGAAGGCTCACTCTTATCTAAACGTGGAAGTGTTACACTTGATAAAAGAACCAATACCTTGCTTGTTCAGGATACCGCTTCAAGGGTTAATGATATCCGTGATATGGTTAAGAATCTGGATGTATCGGTTAGGCAGGTTTCGATTGAGTCAAGAATCGTTGTCGCCACTGATGAATTCAGTAAGGATCTTGGAACGCGTTTTGGTGTCACTACCTTTGGTAAAAATGCAGCCCTCTCGGGTGGTATTAATGGTACTAATTCCATGGTTGGTGATTTGCTACGAAACTCTAGTACTGTGCCTGTTCCTAATGTATCGGATAGACTAAACTTCAACTTGCCAGCGTCTACTGCTGGTGCAGCTAAAATGGCACTATCATTATTAAGTAAAGACTTTTTACTTGATCTTGAACTATCTGCCTTACAAGCTGAGAATAAAGGTGAAATTATCTCCACACCTCGTGTTGTTACTGCTGATAAAAAGGCTGCAATGATTGAGCAGGGTGTTGAAATAGGCTATAAAACAGAAAGCCAGAGCGGTGGTACAACAGTTGCATTTAAAAAGGCAGTGTTAAGCTTGCAGGTAACTCCACAGATAACACCTGATGAACACGTAATCATGGACTTGTTAGTAAAACAAGATACCGTTGGAGACATTATTGAAGGTGTTCCCAGCATCAATACCAGAGAGGTTCAAACGCAGGTTCTTGTTGATAATGGTCAAACAGTGGTCTTAGGTGGTGTGCACGAAGCAGTTAAGACAAACAAAGTCGAAAAAGTACCCATGTTAGGTGATGTACCTGTCTTGGGACAACTTTTCCAGCGAACAGTTAATAGAGACCAAAAGAGGGAGCTGTTAATCTTTGTTACTCCGAAGATTCTTAAATAGAAACTTAAACCTCTATGATGTAAACAAAGGCCGGTTTATCCGGCCTTTGTTATGCCTGTTCATTTTATAATGTTATCAAATACTTGATTACTTGCTGAATATGCTTATTGTCGGCTATTCTATGGGCTTCTGATGGTCTCTTGAGTAAGTTGTCTTAGATGGTAGTTATGTGAAATGAGTAGCAATATAATATTAGTGGGTCTAATGGGGGCTGGTAAGTCAACAATAGGGCGACATCTTGCTAAATTAATGCGCAAAGAATTTTATGATTCAGATCGTGTTATTGAAGAGCGCACAGGTGTGGATATTTCCACTATTTTTGAAATAGAAGGCGAACAGGGCTTTCGTGACCGTGAAGAACAAATTATTAAAGAGCTGTGCGAGCTTGAAAATATTGTTTTAGCAACCGGTGGTGGAAGTATCCTAAGAGAGACAAATCGTCAAAATATGAAAAAGGGCGGGCATGTAGTCTATCTTCGTACATCCGCTGAATTGCTTTTTTCACGAATTCGATATGATAAAACACGTCCTTTAATGCAAACTAAAAGCCCTATCAATACCTTAAGGAAACTACTTGATGATAGAGAGCCCTTTTATATGGATGTAGCAGATAGCGTCATTATGACCGGGAAACAAAAAGTGGGGGTTATTGTAAAACGAGTTGAAGATGCGCTAAACAAAGTGTCTAGCAATAAGAGTGCTGAAAAAAATGACTAATTCAATAAAAACCTTACATGTTAATTTAGGTCTAAGATCCTATCCAATTCATATTGGTACTGGTTTGCTTAAAGATTCAGAATTGATTGCGCCTCATATCCATGGCAATAGTACGGTAACAATCTCAAACACAACGGTCGCCCCCTTATATATTGAGAAGCTGCATCAATTAACTGAGCAGGTTTCTAATATTGATATTATTTTGCCAGATGGTGAGGAGTATAAAAATCTCACTACTTTGGAAAAAATCTATACAGAAATGCTGGAAGCACGCTGTGATAGAAAAACAACCCTTCTGGCACTTGGTGGAGGTGTTGTCGGAGATGTATCAGGTTTTGCTGCAGCGAGTTACCAACGGGGGATAAACTTTGTACAAATACCCACTACATTACTAGCCATGGTGGATTCCTCTGTCGGCGGTAAAACAGGGGTAAACCACCCGCTAGGCAAGAATATGATTGGCGCATTTCACCAACCTCAATGCGTTATTATAGATACAGAGACACTGAATACTCTGGATGATCGCCAATTAAGTGCGGGCATCGCTGAAATTATTAAATATGGCTATATCAATGATCTGGAATTTATCGACTGGCTTGATAAAAACATGGAAAAGTTATTGGCTCGTGACCCTGAGGCGCTTTCTTATGCTATTTATCGCTCATGCGAGCACAAAGCAAAAATTGTGGCTGCCGATGAAAAAGAGGCAGGTCAACGTGCTTTATTAAACCTTGGCCACACCTTTGGTCATGCTATAGAAACGGGTATGGGCTATGGTAAATGGTTGCATGGTGAGGCCATATCTGCCGGAATGGTTATGGCTGCAGAATTATCACGAGAACATGGCTGGATAAATGATGGTGATGTTAAGGATATTCGTGCTTTACTAAAAAAAGCTAATCTTCCAGTTGACCCCCCCAGAGAAATTAATGCAGAGCAGTTTTCAAAGCTGATGTCGATTGATAAAAAAGTTCAGGATGGCGTATTGCACCTCGTTTTAATGAAGTCTCTTGGAGAAAGTGTAATTAGCAGTGACTTTGATAAGAAGGCGCTCCAAAAAGTATTAGCGAGACAAGCCTCCTAATGGTAAATGCCCTATATTCTGCCAGGCCTGAAACCTCTCTAGGGCGGCACTTTAATGAACCGGCACCGACTTATCGAAGTGAATATCAACGAGATCGGGATCGCATCATTCACTCCACAGCTTTTCGCCGTCTGGAGTATAAAACACAGGTTTTTGTCAATCATGAAGGTGATTTATATCGCACTCGCCTAACCCATTCACTGGAAGTTGCACAGATTGCCCGTTCCATTGCGCGAACCTTGCGACTGGATGAAGATTTAACCGAAGCGATTGCTCTTGCTCATGATTTAGGCCACACACCATTTGGTCATGCGGGCCAGGATGCTTTAAATGGTTGTATGAAGCCCTATGGTGGCTTTGAGCACAATCTTCAATCATTAAGAATCGTCGATCTGCTTGAAAGAAATTATGCAGATTTTAACGGTCTGAACCTTACCTATGAAACACGCGAAGGTATTTTAAAACACTGCTCGCTTAAACATGCGGCAGAGCTTGGCGATGTAGGTAAGCGTTTTTTAGATAAAAAACAGCCTTCTCTGGAAGCTCAGCTAACCAATGTAGCTGATCAAGTTGCATACAATAACCATGATATTGATGATGGTATCCGCTCTGGCTTGGTCAGCATAGAGCAAATGCGCCAGGTTGATCTATTTAGTATGCAATATGACAAGGTCATGTGGAAATATCCTGAACTGACAGGGCATCGCTGTGTGCATGAAACAATCAGGCGCATGATTGGTGAGCAAGTCGTTGATTTGGTAGAAACAAGTCGTATACGGCTGAAAGAAGCAAAGCCTCAATCCATTGAGGATGTTCGAAATCACCACGAGCAACTGATTAGCTTTAGTGATGATATGTATACCCGTAATCAAACGCTTAAAAAATTCTTGCGTGAAAATTTGTACTATCATCACAAAGTTTACCGAATGACACGTAAGGCGCACCAGGTGATTGAAGCACTATTCTCAGCCTTTATGGAAGATATTCGCTTGTTACCACCCGAGCATCAAAATCTGTCCCGAAATGCTTTGCTAGAAAATGGTGAAACAGGTCAGGCCCGGATTATTGCCGATTACGTAGCCGGTATGACCGACCGCTATGCGACAATGGAATATGCCCGTTTGTTTGGAATAGAGGGTAATGTTTTTTGACAGCTATTAGGGAGCGTAGCGATGACAACCCGCAGGGTGGCTTAAAAAGCCATAAAAAGGTGGGGGGTGTACTTCTTATAATTATTTTATATGGCAAACAAGTGGATCTCTAATATCTTCTATGCCGCCACTCTGAAATTAATTGAAAATTTGCATAAAGCATGTAACATAAAGTCGTTAATAATAAAAATAAAAGTGAGTTTCTATTAAAGATGAAAAATATCTTAAGGAAGCTGACAAAGGGGATGTTGTGGTCGCTCATAAAATCAAAATAAAAGCTTTCTTCGCTTTTGTTTTTTTATTTTGCTTATCTTTTTCGTTGAATGCCAACTCTATTACCAGAGATGATAGCGATGGTGATGGCTTATCTGATTCTTATGAAGATCAGATTGGTACTGAGGCTTATCTTTCTGATACGGACGGTGATGGTGTTTCTGATGGCATAGAGGTAGGTTTAAACAGGAAAAAACCATTAGATACCGATAAAGATGGGCGTATAGATGCGCTTGATTTTGATGATGACAATGATGGTCTACCGACCTTTTTAGAGGGGAAAGGGGATACCGACAAAGACGGTAAAAAAGATTATCTTGATACGGATGCTGATAATGATGGTGTGGTTGATGGCATTGAAGCGGGAATGCTGGCTCAAGACAAGAACTACGATGGAATAGATGATGCCTTTGATACACAAAGGGAAGGTGCCATTGATAAGAATGGTGACGGGATAGATGATAATTTAAAGCTGGCTGACCACAATAATGATGGTACACCGGATTATCTCGATGCAAATTATGCAAAGAGCAGGCTGCTGGCTAAATCTAAAAACAAAAAAGTAAGTGATGATTTACAAAATAGCGGAAAAATAAAAGAGGCCAAACCCTCTTTCCTGGTAAAGGAAAAAGCCCCCCCCAAATCATTGGCTTCGACATCACGTTTGCCCAGGAAAGAACAGGTAAAGCCGGTTATTAACCGCTATACGGATACCGATAATGATGGCTTGCTTGATACACAGGAAAAGTCACTTGGCACTAATCCATTAAAGCGTGATAGTGATGGAGACACGGTTTCTGATGCAATTGAAATAGGCATTGATATTAATGCGCCACTGGATTCTGATCATGATGGCAAAATAGACGCGCTCGATACCGATGATGATAATGATGGTATATTAACTAAACTGGAAGACTTAAATAAAGACGGTAGCGCCATCAATGATGATACCGATGATGATGGTGTACCTAATTATCTTGATGGTAATGATGATGGTGATAGTCGCCTGACGATCAATGAAGGAGGTCTAAACAAAGATACTGATAAAGACGGCATTCCTGACTATCTCGATAAAAATGATGGTGTAAAAGATCTGCTGCCAAATATTGCTAAGAAGATCAAAACACCAGAAAAACCGGAGATCGTGGTTCTTTATGATGGTAATACCGATACATTCGCCGAATCTGAGAATGAGCTACAGGCCTCGAATAGTAAAGATATTGTGGAAAAGAGCATTAATCAGGCTGTTGCAAATGCCAGAGTGGGTCACTTAGATAATAGTGAGAATACTCGGGCAGAAAATCATGTCGAAAAATCAGCAGGCAACGAAGCAGAAAAAAAACAGCCTACTCGTAAAATAGCGACAAGCTCACCCTGGCAATTATTTTAAAACAGGTTTAAAGACTGGTTAGCTGGCAAGTGCTAGCATCTCTCTCGCCACATCTCGGGTAGAGTCGCTTATTTCAAGGCCGCCCATCATTCGGGACACTTCCTCAATACGCTCCCTTTCACCAAGTACTATAATACCTGTGGATGTGCTAAAGCGTTCTTTGATCTTGGTAACCTTGTAATGGTTATGAGCTTGCGAGGCAACCTGAGGGAGATGAGTAACACAAAGAACTTGCCGCTCTATCCCCAGCTTACGAAGTTGCTGTCCGACTACTTCAGCAATTCCACCGCCGATACCGCTATCGACTTCATCAAAAATTAACGCCGGCAAGGTAATTTTTTGTGCTGCAATCATCTGAATGGCAAGTGAGATGCGCGATAGCTCACCCCCCGATGCAACCTTCACCAACGGTTTTGCTGGTTGACCAGGGTTGGCACTTACCTGAAAGTCAATGGCATCCATGCCGTGAGCTGTAAAGCCGTCTGTTTGATTAATAGCAATAGTAAAGATACCGCCTTCCATCCCCAGTGATTGCATGGCTTCTGTGACGCCAGACGAAAGTTGTTTTGCTGCTCTTTGGCGTGTTTTACTAAGTGCTTTTGCCGCCACCAGGTAGTCTTTTTCAGCAATTGATAATTTTTCCTGCAAAGCGTCAATATCATATTCGTCACTGTCTAGCTCATTCAGTTCTTGTTGCAGGGATTGCCATTTTTTATACAATTGTTCGGTAGGTGTCTGATGCTTGCGGGATAAATCATGTAGTGTTGATAAGCGCTCGTTTACCCATGTTAGTCGTTCAGGATCAAGACCGATAGACTCCTGATAGTGGCGCAATTGCTCCGCTGCCTCCTGGATTTGAATTTGTGCATTCTGTAACATTTCAAAAGGCTCTGTTAGCTTGCTATCCAGTTGACTGGCACTTTCGAGCCTGTTCAAGATTTGGCTGATAGATGCATAAATAGATTGATCGTCAGCATCATAGAGTTCCTGGACGCTTTGCGATGTCGCTTCAAGTAACTGCCCTGCATTGGATAAACGGGCATGCTCTTCATCCAGTTGTTGCACCTCATTTTCTCCCAGGTTGAGCTCTTCCAGCTCATGAGTTTGAAAGCGAAGTAGATCCAGTCTGGCGTGATGGTTGCTGTTTTGGTGAACTAAGACATCCAGTTTATCGCGTAATGACTTCCAGCGAAGGAAGTTGTCTTTTGTCTTTTGTTGCAAGCTTTGGTGTTTATTAGAGTGGGCAAAATCATCCAGCATTTTTCGTTGCATGTCTTTTTTCATCAGGGACTGGTGTTCGTGTTGACCATGAATGTCAACCAGTTGTTCACCGAGTTGGCGTAACATAGCTAAATTGCAAGGGCTGCCATTGATCCAGGCGCGTGATTTGCCATTTGAGGTGATAACACGACGCAATATACACTGCTCATCATCACACAGGTCTTGCTCTGCTAACCATTTTTGTGCATAAGGCAAGTTTGTAATATCAACGCTCAGGGTAATTTCAGCCTTATCTGCACCATGGCGAACAACCCCACTATCGGCGCGATCCCCCAAAACCAGGCCAATAGCATCAATCAGGATTGATTTTCCGGCACCCGTTTCGCCCGTTAAAGCAGTCATGCCCGCTTTTAACTCAAGGTCTAATGATTCAACAATAGCAAAGTTTTTTAAATGAATATGGCTTAACATGTTAGACACCTGTTCGTTATTTTGCTGAATTATGGTACCAATAATAAATCAAAATAAAACAAAAAGCGAACAAATTGCTTGTTTATATCCATTTAAAAGTACACCCCCCACCTTTTTATGGCTTTTCTAAAGCCACCTTCGGGTAGTCGTCGCCATGCTCCGACATTGTCTCGCTTCGCTCGGCTTGCCATTTTTTCCATATTCAAGCATGGAATATTAGGTTAGCATTGAACGATGAAATCCATTATTCAACACGTTCCCACGCATATTATTATGGGCTTTTTAGGCTCGGGGAAAACCACGGCTATACTCAACCTGTTTCAGCAAAAGCCCGATAATGAGCGTTGGGCTGTGTTGGTTAATGAGTTTGGTGAAGTTGGCATTGATGGGCATATTTATCAATCACATGGAATAACGGTTGAGGAGATTCCCGGTGGTTGTATGTGCTGTGTGCAGGGTGCGCCGATGCAGGTGGCGGTGAATCGTTTATTACGAAAAACGCGCCCTGATCGCCTGTTGATTGAGAGCAGTGGCGTAGGGCATCCTTCTGGCTTAATAAAATCACTAAGTGCCGAACATTTTTCCAAGGTAATTGATTTGAAAGCGATAATCGCGTTGCTTGACCCCGAAAAGCTGCTGGATGAGCGCATAAAAAATAATGATTTATTTCAGGATCAGTTGGCCACTGCTGATATTTTGGTCGCCAATAAAACAGATGTGGCTAGCCTTGAAGCAATGGAAGCTTTTGCCGACTTGCTTCAAAATAATCACAATGATCTAGAAATTGCTCAAACCTCCTTCTCTGAAATGGATATTGCCTGGCTTGATAGGGAGCGTTCCCAAGGAATAAAGATAATCCCGAAAACAAAACAACGTGCTGGCAATGGTTTGGATAAGACACTCAACTGGCAAAAAATCAGCCTTCAGTTTCCTGAAAATAAGTTATTTGATAAAAAAGCTGTAAAACAATGGGTTTTAAATAATAAACAGTTACGCGTTAAAGGCATTATCAAAATGGCGCATGGTGATTTTTTAATAAATGCCGATTCGGGTGTGGCACACTTTGAAAAAATAGGTCCGATTAATGAATCACGCATACAACTGATTGGTCTGGAAATAAATGAAACCGACAAGGAAATACTTCAAATGGAATTGGAAGCCTGTTTAATCTATTCATCTATTAACTCATCAAATTCTATTTGACAGCAAATAAAAACAGGTTCACAATCCGCGCCAATTTTAACCCAATCAATTTTTAGGAGATATAAATGTTCAAATTAACACAACCACCACAGAATCTTATGAGCTAATCTCCTTGCAATTTTGCTGGGAGCTTGCTTTTAAACAAGCGTTACTCAGCAAAATCACATGCTCTCTGTCTAATATGGCAGCCTGGTGTGAACATTTAAAAAAGCCCTGAGTGACGCAAGTCCTCAGGGCTTTTTTATGCCCTGAGGATTGATAAAAAATAAAGAGGCAGTCTCTCCTAAAGTACACCCCCCCTACTTTTTAGTGGTTTTGTCCGAAAAGTGATGAGATTTGTATAGATATGAAGATAGCCAGTAGAGAGAGTTATTCACGAAAGATAATGAAGCTCTCAAATAAGGAGAAATATTATGTATTCGCTAAATATTAAAGCTAGTTGGCGGTTCCCCGTTATCGGGGAATCCATTAAACGGACTCTGAAAATCAGGGAACGAATACGACAACGAATACGAGTTAATCAATATTATGGAACGACAAGACTTAAAAGAAATTATCGCCTGTCTTTCAGGTGAGCGCAGCAAGTTTTACTACTTTCGTGATCGTTACGCATTGATGTTGCTTAAAGATTATATTGGTGAACAAATTATGCCAATCAGTCAATTAAAGCAATCACCCTATGCAAATCTGCTAAATAAGGCGCCTGTTAAAAAGGCACTTGCATTGGCGGGAAACGGCATGATATCAGCTGAGCTACTGGAAATGATCTGGGATGAAAAGCCCCTTTCGTTTGTGACTACTTTGTCAGAATGGGGAGATGGCAAGAAACACTGGCAATGGAACCAGATGAGCCGCCAGGGTTATCATCTTGTTTTACAGCTGAATATGGCAAACGATCACACGCAGCAGCTTCAGCGTTTGATTCGCCCCGGTGATTTGCACACCTTTAACTGGGGTGGGCATCCCACCAAACAGGATGGGCATCGTGGTACTTTGGCGTGGGTGCGCCTTGATCTTGATTTTGAGACGGGTGAAGTCATGATAGAAGAAATTCAATGTGACTGGATCCGCACCGTGCGTGATGCCGTAAAAGATGGTGATGATTTCTATGGTGAATACACCAAAAAGGAGCTGGAAACCTATGCAAACAAGGTGCTGGCACCTTATGCGAAAATCTGGCAGGAAGCCATGCTCGCCGCCGCGATAGACTTTATCCGGCACGATCTGGGCATCCATAAGATTTACTACCATAGCTTTGAAGTCGGTGTGCTTTTAAAACACATAAAGTACACCAAACCACCGCGTTCTCTGTATAGCAAATTGCCAAAACAATTTGGTTTTCAGAAAACACCCAAAGGGCCTCAATTTCTGATGCGAGAAAAACGGGTCCAAAAACTGCAGAGAAAAGTGAATGAACCCTACTGGTTTAAACTTCCTGCACCAGATGTTGCATAAGCAACAAGGAGTAATGAAATGCCTGAACGATTACATGGCAGACGAAACCCCGTCGCCCTTGCCGCTATTCTGAGCAAGGGCGGGGTACATGAAAAGAGCCGTAAAGCAAAACGGCAGAAACAGAAACGTGAAATGCGTAAGGAGGTTTCACAAGCAATGGCCACTTATCGTGGCCATTCTTTTGCCTGCAAGATACACCCATAAAGCATAAAAACACTTATAAAGTACACCCCCCCACTTTTTTGCTGTTTTCCCCTTAGGCATTGCACTCCAGAATGTTAATATAACTAAAAATCATTTAATGAGGTAGTCATGGATAAACAAACACAAACAGAAATCGAAGCCGCCGCCTGGCGCAAAATGCTCAGTCATTTTCAAAAACGTACTGATGTACAAAATATTGATTTAATGAATATGGCCGGCTTTTGCCGTAACTGTTTGGCAAAGTGGTATATGGGCGAGGCCAAGGCGCGAGGTGAGGAGGTCGATTACGATCAGGCACGGGAGATTGTATATGGTATGCCCTATGATGAGTTCAAGGAAAAATATCAGGAGAAAGCGTCCGAAGAACAACTTGCCGCGTTTAATGCTATTAAATGGGGTGAAGATACCACCGAATAGAGACCTCCCAAAGCATGAAAAGCCCTAGCAGGCTGTTGAAATTCTACTTAGACGGCACGATACTGCGTTAAAATAGCCCTCAAAATGCTCATTTACTCCAGTAAACTGCGCTTTTTCGGTCGATTTTGCCTAGTCTCGCACTCGCCTAAGCGAATTTCAACAGCCTGCCAGAGGGCGTTTACACAAAAGCGTAAAAAGATAACCGGAGTGACGTAATATGAAAAATCAGGGCAGGCTAACTCTTTTAGGTTTTATCATTGCCTTATTCCTGTCTGCTAACCTGGAGGCAGGTGATGCCTATCCTCTTCCCGAATTTACCCAAACTGCCCCGCAGGAATGGCTAAACTCACCGCCGCTAAGTAAAAAAGATTTGCTGGGGAAGGTTGTTTTAGTGGATATCTGGACATTTGATTGTTGGAATTGTTACCGCTCTTTCCCCTGGTTGCA
The DNA here is from genome assembly GCA_027083815.1 of Thiotrichaceae bacterium. GTDB lineage: Bacteria > Pseudomonadota > Gammaproteobacteria > Thiotrichales > Thiotrichaceae > Cocleimonas. The sequence continues at coordinate 5,911 of JALWMR010000209.1, read as the reverse complement.
CGGCGTTGAGGTTAGATATAAGCCCAAAGGTTTTCAGATTATAGGTATTCATTCGCCAGAGTTTGAACATGAGAAAATACATGCCAATATCAAGGCTAAGATAAAACAATTTAAAATCACCAACCCGGTCATGGTTGATAATGATATGCGCTACTGGAAATCACTCAATAATCGCTATTGGCCGACGTATTATCTAGTTGATAAAAGAGGTCAGGTGCGTGCCACGTTTGTCGGCGAAACTCACGCTGATTCAGCGCAGGCGAAAAACATTGAAGGGGTGATTGAAACCTTACTTGCCGAAAAATAACAGTTTTGATAAGTGTAAAGTACACCCCCTACCTTTTTGCGGCTTTTTACCAACAAGCTGCTAAGGGCTAATGCTCCAACCCAGTTTATTTCTTAAAATATGATAATAATCATAGGTTTTGGGGTGCATTAATTGCAATTTGTGTGACTTGTTTCTAATTTCGACATGATCGCCGGCACGCAAATTGATATTGGCCTGACCGTCAAATGATACCCGTGCATTGACATTGCGACTATCGCAAAGCTTGATATTGATACGACTGTCATTGCTGATCACTATCGGCCGGTTGCTCAGGGTATGTGGACAAATGGGCACCAGCACAACGGCATCCAGGCCAGGGTGAAGAATAGGGCCGCCGCCAGATAATGAATAGGCCGTAGAACCGGTTGGTGTGGCAACAACGATACCATCAGCGCGCTGTGTATTGACGAAGTGCTCATCTATATGGGTGGTAAATTCAATCATACGAATATCGTTTCTAACATGCACCACCACATCATTTAAGGCAATGCTGCTACCTAATAATATGTTTCCACGATAGACATCGGCTGATAACAAAGAGCGCGTTTCCAGCTGGTACTCACCTTTTAGCATCAGACCCAGCTGCTGGTGAATTTCATCGGGTGAAATATCAACCAGAAAACCAAGTCGTCCAAGGTTTATCCCAATGACCGGAATGTTTTTGTCGCTTAGTAAACGACCTGCTTTTAGCAGAGTTCCATCACCTCCAACAACAATGGCTAAATCAATGCACTGGCAAAATTCTTTCGTGTCCATCACTGGAATATTCAAGTAGCGAGCTGCGTTTTTTTCGGCAACGACTGAAAAGTTTTCTGCCTTTAAAAAGTCATACAGTGTTTTCAAGGTATCTTCGATGCGCTCGTCGTCTTCCTTGCAAAAAATACCAATCGTAGAAAATTGTTTCATGCATTTGCCTTATGAAATGTTTACACTTCCTCTTATCTTAACCTAAAAGAGAAAATAATGCGGCTTGCTCCATCTCCAGTTATTGGTAATTTATTAATGGTAATTACCGCTGCCCTATGGGGCTTCGCCTTTGTAGCACAAAAGACAGGTATGGATTATCTTGGGCCATTTATGTTTAGTGCGATTCGTTTCGCTTTTGGCGCAAGCTGTCTGGTGTTTTTATTGCGCTGGTTTGGTGGGCCTAAGTTGGGGCGAAAGGGGATTATTCTGGCCGTTTTAATGGGGGTTGTTCTTACCTTTGGCGCAATGCTGCAACAAATTGGTATTGTTGAAACAACCGCTGGTAAAAGTGCCTTTATTACGGCGATTTATATTTTGCTGGTGCCTGTTTTTCTATCCTTTACAGGAAAAAAACTGTCCTTTCAGATCTGGCCTGCTGCTGGTCTGACCTTATTTGGTCTGTATTTGTTGAGCATTAAAGAAGGTGAAATAAGCGGCATCAATCAAGGTGATTTCTGGGTGCTGGCTTCGGCTATTTTCTGGGCTATGCATATTTTGTTGATTGAAAAAGCAGTCAGGCGTTATGACCCCTTGCGCCTGTCGATTGTACAGTTTTATACCTGTGCGCTGTTATCCTTACTGGGATCAATCCTGTTTGAGCCAATGGAGCTGGCGACTATTTGGACGGGAGTGAAGGGCGGCTTGCTCGAGTTGGCCTATGCCAGTATTGCATCGGTTGCAATTGCTTATACTTTGCAAGTTTTTGCGCAACGCTCTGTGCCATCACATCAGGCGGCTTTAGTATTGTCCCTGGAAGCCGTGTTTGGTGTGATTGGAGGTGTCTGGATTTTGGGAGAGGAGCTAACCCTTCGAATGTTGCTTGGTTTTTCTTTGATGTTCGCTGGGATTGTTTTGGCGCAATGGCGCTTTAAAAAAACGCCGCTAGCAGAATCAGTTTAAGCAGGTCTTCCTTAACGATATTAATCAAGTTGATGCTTCATTCATAGATGCTTTACCCATGATATTATGATCGTGCAACGTTTGGTAAAGGTCTTCATGCTGTTTTACCTGTTGCTCAAGGGTGAAATTTTCAAGGCAGCGTTGTCTGGCAGCTTTGCCTAAGGATGCAAATTCTTCCTTGTCCATTTCAACCATAGTTTTCCATGCGTCTGCCATTGCCTGATCATCACCAATTGGGGTGATAATGCCGGTGTCACCAATAATAAAATCGTTGTCGCCCACATCAGTGGCAACGCATGGCACTTCTGAAACCATCGCCTCTCCCAATGTTAAGGGGAATGCTTCACCAAATGAAGTGAGAGTTGCCAGATCAAACGCATTAACCACATCGGGAATATCCTGACGATTACCGAGCATATGAACCTTGTCTTTCAGGCCAAGTTCGTCGCGCAGTTTGACTAGCTCTTTATTATTTTCATCGACATTGGTTCCTACCAGCATAAAGTGAACTTCGGGATGTGTCTTTGCCAGTAATGCCGCTGAATGCATAAAGCCAATATGGTTCTTCTGGCGATGGAAGCGGGCAATTTTACCAATGACAAAGGCATCTTCGGGGATGCCCAGACTTTTACGCACGGCAAGGCCGGCCTCTTTATTGGGAAAGCAGCGACTGGTTTCAACACCGTTGGGAATAACAATCGCCTTGCTATTGTCAAAGCCCCAATCGACATGCTGTTCTTTATTGAGGTTGGAAACATACATCATGCACGCTGGCATTTTCGACATAAGCCCCCAGGTGCGTAACTGCAGACGTTTGCGAACAGGCTCTTTGTCGTAGTGCTCCAATGGCTCATGTACCGTCCAGATAACAGGTGGTTTTTTGGGAAGGAATTTAGTTAGCACAGTGCCGACAACTCCCCCCTCATACATGGTGCCGTGAATGACATCAGGGTTGAAATCTTTGAGTATTTTATAAGCCTGCTTGATATTAAGCGGGTTCTTCTTAAGGTTTAATGAATAAACAGGAATGCCCAGATCACGGATACTGTCAGCCAGATACGTTTCTTTGTGCAGCGAGATAACAATCATTTCAAACTTGTTTTTGTCCAACTCGCTAAGTAGTCGCCTTAACTGCACTTCAGCCCCGCCCGTCTCCAGACCCGTAGAGATATGAGCTACCTTTATCATCTTGTTTACCTTATTGTTAGTCATTGGGTGAAGTATCTCATAGCTCAAAAATTAAACAATAGTGTTCGGGATAAGTGGCTTATTATGCAAGCTGGCTGGGTTGCAGACCAGAGAAAACGACCAAAAAGGTGGGGGGTGTACTTTTAATATGCTTCTTAATCCCTTGAAAATGACAATAAAAGCGTCATTATCTTCACATGACAAATAATAACTCTCCCGAATTAAATGAACGTGCCCAGCACTTATTGAAAGTATTGATTGAGGGCTATATTACTGATGGTCAGCCGATTGGTTCTACGTTGCTGGCGAAACGTAGCGGCCTGGATTTAAGTTCGGCAACGGTTCGTAATGTGATGGCATTACTGGAGGAGGCGGGTTACATTCATTCGCCACATACTTCGGCGGGGCGGGTTCCTACCTCACAGGGCTATCGTTTATTTGTTGATTCGCTGGTGAATATTAAACCTCTGGAAGCAGAGGAATGGCAGAATCTTGAAGATCAGCTATTACAGGGGTCGTCCACTGACTTGATTCATTCTGCATCCAATATCCTTTCGGGGTTGACTCAGCTCACCGGCATTGTAATGGCACCTCAGCGTGACACCTTATCAATACGCCATATTGAATTTCTAAAATTATCACCGTCACAGGTTTTGGTTGTGATGGTGATGTCAAATAATGATGTTGAAAATCGTATGATTCATCTTGACAGGGAGTTAAGTAGCGCTGAATTGCAGCAAAGCAGTAACTATCTTAATGAGTTATTGGTGGGCAAGGATTTGTCTGCAGCACGAGATGCGTTGCTTCAGGAAATGGAACAAGTTCGTGAAGATATGAATGAAATGATGCTTTCGGCGATTAATATGGGTGAGAAAGCCGTTTCAGGCATGTCTGAAGAGCATAAGGATGATTGTATTATTGCCGGGCGTACTAATTTGATGGACTATGATGATTTGTCCGATGTGAGTAAATTACGCCAGCTATTCAATGCCTTTAATCAAAAGCGCGATGTGCTGGGTTTGCTGGATCGTTGTATGGATGCTGATGGCGTGCAAATTTTCATCGGTCGAGAAGCAGGGCATGATGTGTTTGATGACTGTAGCGTGATTACCGCACCTTATCAGATGGATGAATCACACCTGGGTGTATTAGGTGTGATTGGCCCTAAGCGAATGCATTATGACCGAGTTATTCCGGTTGTGGATATTACTGCAAAGTTACTCTCGGCGGCTTTTTCTAAAGGCTAAATAATAGATCAGTTTTTTTTTATTATTTTTTCTTGAATTCCCTTATAAAAACCCCATTTTCTACCCAATTAAAATTTAATCAAAAACAGGTGGAGAAGCGATGAGCCAATCTGAAGATAATACAATGCATGATTCTGATAATAATGAACAGATTCAAGAAGATATAGAGCAGGAAGAGGGAAGCGAGACACCAGAGGAAGAGCCTTCAATCGAAGAGCTGCGCGAACAAGTAGAAGCACTGCAAGAAAAAGCAGATGAAAACTGGAATACCGTTTTACGCATGAAAGCGGATGCTGAAAACCAGCGTAGACGTTCTGAGAAGCAAGTTGAAGATGCGCATAAGTATGCGGTTAAAAAGTTTGTGGAAGAGCTGTTACCCGTTGCGGACAGCATGGAAATGGGCTTGGCTGCTGAAGGTGATGTGGAACAGATTAAGGAAGGCGTTGCACTTACCAAAAAAGTGTTTGATAACGCTCTGGAGAAATTTGGCCTTGAAGTTGTCGATCCTTTGGGTGAAAAATTTAATCCTGAATTACATCAGGCAATGGCAATGCAACCTAGTGACGAATATGAAGATGGTCAGGTGAGTGCGGTTATGCAAAAAGGCTATACCTTAAATGGTCGCCTGGTTAGACCGGCAATGGTAACGGTTGCCAAAAATTAACTTGAAAAAGATAAAGATAGCCACACTTTAAACACAACAAACTAATTTAAGAGATTGACTCAAGAGAGAGAAGATATGGGAAAAATAATCGGAATAGATTTAGGAACAACCAACTCCTGCGTAGCTGTAATGGAGGGCGACAAGCCTAAGGTTATTGAAAATGCCGAGGGTGATCGCACAACTCCTTCGATAGTCGCATTCACTGATGATGAAGTATTAGTAGGCCAGCCTGCTAAGCGTCAGGCAGTAACCAACCCTGAGAATACAATATTTGCGATTAAGCGCCTTATAGGCCGCACCTTCGATGAAGATGTGGTGCAAAAAGATATCAAGCTTGTACCTTATAAAATTATCAAAGCTGACAATGGTGATGCCTGGGTAGAAGTGAAAGGTAAAAAAATGTCGCCACCTGAAGTATCGGCGCGTATTTTGCAAAAACTGAAAAAAGATGCTGAAGATTACCTTGGTGAGTCCATTGGCGAAGCGGTTATCACCGTTCCAGCTTATTTTAATGACTCGCAGCGTCAGGCTACTAAAGATGCGGGCAAAATTGCCGGCCTTGATGTAAAACGAATTATCAATGAGCCTACTGCTGCGGCGCTGGCTTATGGTATGGAT
>JALWMR010000208.1 GCA_027083815.1 Thiotrichaceae bacterium | reverse complement strand
CAAAATAATGTTGACTACTTTTCTAATCATTATATTTAGTTATTTTGCTCTCACCTACCTGATACCCGAGAGTATCGCCAGTAGGATTCTAGATGTTAATGCTTTTTCTTATGCTACTCAATCAACAGAAGGAAACAGATTAGAACTATATAAAACTGCCATACAAATAATAACTAATAACTTCAGCGGTATTGGTTTTGGGGGGTTTACCTTATTCCATAGGTTCATTGTTGTACCTCACAATGTATTTTTAGAAAACGCAATAGAAATGGGACTCGTATCAGCAACCCTATTCTTTTCTTGGTCATTGTACGTACTATATTTAATTAAAAGTATTAGCACGAACAATTTATATTTGTTTTTCTTAAAAGTATTATTTGTCTATATGCTCATTAGTCTTTTATTTGGGGGTGAAACGACTATCCAATCGCTTCTCCTATACTTAACTGGTTCAGTAATTATATTATCAAAAAATAAAATGGATACTCCATAGAATGAAACAAATCTTACAAAACATGGGTTCTGGCGAAACAAGCCTAGTTAAAGTACCAACACCATCCTGCTCTAGCGCAGGTATTCTTGTTCAATCAACCAATAGCCTTATTTCTATAGGCACGGAAAGAATGCTTGTTGAGTTTGGTAAAGCTAGCATGATTCAAAAAGCACGCCAGCAACCAGACAAAGTTAAAATGGTTCTTGAAAAAGTGGCTACAGATGGTTTAGCCACCACAGTGGACGCAGTTAAAAGTAAACTAGATCAACCACTGCCATTAGGTTACTGCAACGTAGGAAGGGTATTGGAAGTTGGCTCTAAAGTTGCTGAGTTTCAGGAAGGTGACCGTGTGGTAACCAATGGCCCTCATGCTTCTGTTGTATCAGTGTCACGTAACCTTTCTGCAAAAATACCAGATGAAATTAGTGACGAAGAAGCCGCCTTTACCGTACTAGCGTCGATTGGTCTACAAGGTATTCGCCTTGCTGAGCCAACCTTGGGAGAAGCAGTTGTAGTCACGGGCTTAGGTCTAATCGGCTTATTGACCGTTCAGTTATTAAAAGCGCAAGGTTGTAGGGTGTTAGGTATTGATTTTGACGAGGATAAACTAGCACTTGCCAGGGAGTTTGGAGCAGAAACAGTTTCTTTATCAAAAGGTGAAGACCCTATAGAAGCGGGTATGGCTTTTTCTCGTGGCCGTGGTGTCGATGCGGTTCTGATTACTGCATCGACCAAATCATCAGACCCTGTTAGTCAAGCAGCTCGTATGTCTCGCAAACGTGGTCGTATTGTTTTGGTTGGTGTTACCGGGTTAGAACTTAGTCGTGCTGAGTTTTATGAAAAAGAGTTAAGCTTTCAAGTTTCATGTTCTTATGGTCCTGGTCGTTACGACAGTAACTATGAAGATAAAGGAGAAGACTATCCAGTAGGATTTGTTCGCTGGACGGAGCAACGTAACTTTGAAGCCATACTGGATATGATGAGTGATGGTCATTTAAATGTAAAACCTCTGATCTCACACCATTTTAGTTTTGAGGATGCGTTAAAAGCGTATGAAACACTGAGCGATGACAAGTCTGCATTAGGTATTATACTTCAATATCCCGATGCAACCAAAGAAGAGCTTTCTGAAAAAACTGTTACGCTTAAAGAAGGAATGACTTTTGACCCTGCTAAACCTGTCTGTGGTTTTGTAGGCGCAGGAAATTATGCTTCTCGTGTTTTAATCCCTGCTTATAAAAAAGCGGGGGCGCAGTTACATACCGTTCTTTCAAGAGGTGGAGTTAGTGCAACACATCATGGAAATAAAAATGATTTTTATAAGGCCACCACTGACCCTAAAGAAGTTTTAGAAAACGATGAAATCAATACAATTGCAGTTGTCACTCAACACAATACTCATGCTGAGTATGTGATAGAAGCACTTAAAAACGGAAAGAATGTATTTGTTGAAAAGCCACTAGCATTAAACATGGAAGATTTGGACACCATTGAAAAAGTCTACCGTGAACATGCGGAACCTATGGGTGCACGGCTAATGGTTGGCTTTAATCGTCGGTTTGCACCACAGATAATTAAGATGAAAGAGTTGCTTGAACCAGTAAAACAACCAAAGTCTTTTATTTTAACAATGAATGCTGGCGCTATACCTGCCGATACTTGGGTGCAAGACATTGAGCTAGGTGGTGGACGTATTATTGGCGAAGCTTGCCATTATGTTGACTTAATACGTTATTTGACAGGTTCTAAAATTGTATCTGTCCAAGCAAGGCGTATGGGTGACACACCCACCGTTGAAGTAACTGAAGATAAAGCATCGGTCATTCTTGGTTTTGAAGATGGTTCTTTTGGTGTAATTAATTACTTTGCTAATGGTGGCAAAGCATTTCCTAAAGAGCGTATTGAAGTTTTTGCAGGCGATGCTGTACTTCAATTAGATAACTTCCGTAAACTAAAAGGTTTTGGTTGGAATAACTTTAAGAAAATGAACCTCATGAAGCAAGATAAGGGGCAAGATGCTTGTGCCGCTGTTTTCATTGATGCTATACGTGATGGAAAGCCTGCGCCAATACCTTTTGATGAGGTTATGGAAAGCTCAAGAGTTAGTATTGAGATTGCTGATCAACTACGCTCGCAGAAATAAGGGCTAAAAATGACTACAAGCTTTTAGTTAATGAAAGACAAGGTTCTTACATGGCATCGCCTTGGCGTTATAAATATAGCCACTGTTGCCTCTTATCGTATTTTGAAAAAGCTAGGGTATTATCGGCGGGTACTTCCTGTTATCCCTCTAGGTAATAGCTCTATTTTTTCAGAGTCAGTTGCTTCACACGGCAAACCTCAAAAAGTTAGCATTAATTATTTTTCATTTCATTCTATTGATGTTAAATCACCTCCTAATTGGTTTATAAACCCTTGGAATAACAAATACAAAAGTGGCAAAAACAGGGGGGGTGTACTTCAACAAGATCAGTATAGAAAAAGACACTGGTCAGAACTTCCTGATTTCATCCCTGAGCTGGGAGATATAAAACTAGTTTGGGAGTTATCACGCTTTGATTGGTTACCCAAAATCGCATGGTCATACAAACAAGGTGATCAGAAAGCATTACCCTTACTAGAACTATGGCTTCGCGATTGGGTAAAACAGAATCCAGTAAATAGTGGTATTAACTGGAAATGTGGGCAAGAAGCCTCTTTACGATGCCTTAATCTTTTAGCGTCATCATTAATGATTGATAATAATTTTCATAAGCCAAATAAAGGGCTTTTATCCTTATTGGAATCACACGCCTCTAGAATTACGCCTACATTGCACTATGCCATGGCACAAGATAACAATCACGGCACAAGTGAGGCGGCAGCATTATTTATCGTGGGTGAATATCTCATTAAGCATGGCAACACTAAGCAAAAAAAAATAGCTATTAGATGGTCAAAAAAAGGACGGTTTTGGCTTGAGAATAGAGTAAAAAAGTTAGTTATGAATGATGGTAGCTTTTCTCAATATTCAGTTACCTACCATCGTTTATTTCTAGATAGTCTTGCATTTGTTGAATTATATCGAGAACACTATAATCTTAAAGAATTTAGTGCTTCTTATTATAAAAAGATGAAGCTAGCCTCTAAATGGCTTTATTACATGACAAATGAAAACAATAAAAATGCACCTAATTTGGGTGCTAACGACGGTGCTTACCTTTTCAATATTGAAAATAGACCCTACAGAGATTTTAGACCAAGTATTCAACTGAGTTCGGTTGTATTCCTAAAAGAAAACCCTGGAGATGATTCCGTACAACATCCCTTGCTAACACTTTTTAATATTGATACAAATAAACTCCCCCCCTCCTCTCGCAAACCAGCCACATCACTCTTTAAAAGTGGTGGGTACGCTGTTATAAGAAAAAAACAGGGCTTTGCGATGATGCGACTTCCTATATTCAAGTTTCGTCCTAGTCATGCAGATGCCCACCATGTAGATATTTGGCATAACGGAATAAATATCATTAGAGATGGCGGCACCTATAGTTATAATACTGATGAGAAATTACTAACATACTTTTCAGGCACACAGTCTCATAGCACAGTTCAATTCGATGATAGAGATCAAATGCCACGCTTAGGACGTTTTTTATTTGGTAACTGGTTAAAACCCAGCGAGCTAAGTTTTGATAAAAACAAAACTAGCATAGCTTCATCATACAAAGACTCAATGGGTATTAGCCACAAACGGTCATTATTAAACACCGAGGCAGGCTGGAAAGTTATAGACAAGTTTGAAGACTTTTCATCCCATGCCACTTTGCGTTGGAGGCTCTCTGCTGGTGACTGGACTTTAGACGGCAATAAATTGATGAGTGATAGTTTTGATATTGAAATTAAATCATACTCAAAACTATCACTAAAATTACTAGAAGGGAATGAATCACTTTATTATATGGATAAAACAAAGATTCCTATTTTAGAAGTAACTTGCAAAGAGTTCGGGACAATAGAATCCATAATTACTTTACATTGATGAGTGACTATTTATGAAAGTCCTTTATTTTCACCAGCATTTTTCCACCCCCCAAGGAGCTACTGGAACACGTTCTTATGAAATGTCTCGCGCATTAATTAAAGCAGGGCATGAAGTGACTTTAGTTTGTGGTAGTTATGGTGGTGGAGATACAGGACTAACTATCCCTTACAACAAGGGTATTCGCGAGGGTACAGTTGACCAAATCCATATTATTGAATTTGAACTTCCCTATTCTAATACCGATGGCTTTTTAAAACGCACGGGTGTCTTTTTAAAGTTTGCATTAAAGAGTATTAACGTAGCGCTCACTAGACAATACGATCTTGTATTTGCAACATCTACTCCCTTAACCGCTGGTATCCCAGGGATATTTGCCCGCTGGCTACGTGGGAAGCGCTTTGTCTTTGAAGTACGAGACCTTTGGCCAGAACTCCCTCGCGAAATGGGGGTTATAAAAAACCCTGTTATTTTATGGATGATGGGGGCATTAGAATGGGCATCATATCGCTCAGCTCATGCCTGTATTGGCCTGTCACCAGGGATTGTTGAAGGCATCAAGAAGCGCGGCGTAAAAGATAGTAAAGTCACTATGATTCCTAATGGTTGTGATCTGAGCTTGTTTTCCGCAAATAACATTATACCTAAGCGCCCTGAAGGAGCGCATGAGTCTGACTTAATGGCTGTTTTCACAGGCACTCATGGACTGGCAAATGGTGTTGGCGCAGCATTAGATGCGGCAGAAGAATTAATAAAACGAGGCAGAACTGATATAAAGTTTTGCTTTATTGGACAAGGAAAAGAAAAAGAAGGCTTAGTTAATAGAGCAAAGAATGAAGGCTTAGATAATTGTATTTTTTTAGATGCTGTTCCAAAAACAGAGCTTGTTGCATATTTAAAAGGTGTTGATATCGGATTACAAATGCTAAGAAATGTTCCTGTTTTTTATTATGGAACCTCACCTAATAAATTCTTTGATTATATCGCCGCAGGTTTACCTGTTTTAAATAATTACCCTGGTTGGTTAGCTGATATGATAGAAAAACATTCAGGCGGTTTTGCCATCCCTGCTGATAATTCTATTGCTTTTGCTGATGCACTTGAATATGCAGCTGATAACAGAAATAAACTAAAAGAAATGGGGAGAAATAACCAACTATTAGCTAAGCAGTTTGATAGAAAGGTTTTGTCCTCACAATTTGTTGCTTGGCTTGAGAAAAATACTCAGTAATACCTTAGGCATCCAATGAAAGACTTTACTATAAAAAAACGCTTTCTATCCAAAGAAGAAATAAAAGAAGTAGCAAATATTCATCATGAATACCTTAATACGAGCTTTTTATCTCAACTAGGAGCAGGTTTTTTGTTCTATCTTTATGCGTCTATTAATGAGTGTAATGAGACTGAATTAATTATCGCTAAAAGCGATGGACATGTTATTGGTTTCGTAACAGGTGCGGAAAGTCTCAAACCCATTTATATTCATCTTTTGAAAAAATACTTTTTCCAAGCTTCTTTTAAACTTATTCCTCACTTTTTTAGTTTTTCTAAACTAAAAAAAATAACTGAAGTACTTCTCTACTCAAAAAACGAAGCGCAACAGTCCAACGCTAAGCATCATCCTAAAGCTGAATTACTCAGCATTGCAATAAAAAAAGAATACCAAGGCTCTGGAGCCGCACAAGAACTTTTTCATCAGTTTGCTATGCAGTTTATGCTAAAAGGTCATTCTGACTTTAAAATAATCGTGGGTAGTGAGCTCGAAGCTGCGAAAAGGTTTTATACTAAAATGGGAGCCATAGAGATAGATAAAATAAACATACATAAAGAAGAGGAGTCATTTGTTTTAAAGGTAATAATAGACTCAGTATAATGCTCTCTATTTGTTATACTATTCTTTGCTTAGCAAGTCGCATCTTTTGAAATTATAATACTTGAAATGAAAAAAACTAAAAGTGAACACTAACTCAATAGATAAATTTTCTAAAGAAATAATAAAAAGAACAAGCTCAGAAAATATTTTTTATTACTGGAAGGGTCGAGTTGGTCTTTATGCCTTGCTCAAAGCCATGGGTGTTAAAGCAGGAGATGAGGTTATTTTACCCGCCTACACTTGCGTGGTCGTACCCAATGCTATTCTTTATTTAGGTGCAAAACCAATCTATATTGATGTCAATTCTGATACTTACAATATGAATACAGCACTACTAAAGAAAGCTATAACTGATCGAACAAAGGTAATAATCTGTCAAAATACGTATGGCTTATCAACAGATTTGGAAGAAATACATAGCATTGCTCAAGAAAACGGGATATACACAATCGAAGACTGTACGCACGGCTTTGGAGGAACCTATAATGGTGTCCCTCATGCTTTTTATTGTGACGCTTCTTTTTTCTCCACACAGTGGAACAAGCCATTTTCAACGGGTATAGGCGGGTTTTTAACAACTAATAACAAAGAGCTTGCTCAAAAAATTTCAACACTCAATACCGCTTTAATAGAGCCAACCTCTAAAGAGCTATGGAACCTAAGAGTCCTTTATTTTGTTAAGCGTTATTTATTAAATGAGTATACCTATTGGCCCTTAGTTCATTTTTATCGCTGGCTTAGCCACAACACGCCTGTTGTCGGTTCGTCATCAATTGATGAAATAAATACCGCTATGATGCCCCCAGATTATTTTAAGGGGTTTAGTCTTGTGCAAGCAAAGGAAGGACTGCGCAATATAAAAGAAATTGATAAAGACTTATTATCTCGAAAAGAAAATGCTCATCTTTATACAAACTTCCTGATTAAACATAACAAAAACCGCGTCGAAAAAAAGTGGTTCAATAATCATTCCTTTCTAAAATACCCATTGCTGGTTAAAGAAAGAGAAAAATTTATGGAGTTAGCCGAGAAATCACATATTGAGCTGGGAGAATGGTTTTTATCACCATTACATCCGGTAACAGGCGATTTGTCAACCTGGGGGTTTATTAAAGGTGAACACCCAAATTCTGAGTATTTAGCCTCACACGTTGTAAACTTACCAACCACTCCAAGTAATATAAATAAGGTACTAGTTTTTCTAAAAAGCAACCTTGACTTAATTTTATAGAAAACAATAAAAGCGTATTATCACTGTATTTGTGTTTTTCATACAAATAAAACGATATGTTATAGTCACCCTAAACTAAAAAACTGGATCAAAAATGACTTTAGCTTATCAAGAATACTATACCATTAAGGCATATCAGCTTACCTTTTTGAAGATTTTATACAACTTATAGATTTAAATTATGCTAACTAATATTAAAAATCATTTATTACAAATGCCTCGCTCCAGAAAACGTTTTCTGCTGCTGTCGCTTGATGTTTTATTAATCCCCTTAATTTTATTGGGCAGCTTCTTGTTACGCTACACCGGCACTTATATTTTTAGCGGCAAAGTGTGGCTTATTTTTCCATTAGCCGTACTCGTCGCTATCCCTATTTTTATGAAATTGGGCTTGTATCGAGCTGTATTACGATATTTTCGAAGCCGGGCAATCATCTCCATTATGATTGCCACATTGCTGTCAACCATTGCATGGGTTGGTGTCGTCAATTTGCTTCATGTCGCGGATATTCCTGCCTCTATTGCACTGATTTATTGGCTGGGTACGTTTACGGTCATTACTGCAATACGTCTCATGGCTCAGGCATGGTTGTATGGCAACACCCAAAATAAGATAACGGGTAAAAAAATACTAATCTATGGGGCTGGCATTGCCGGTTCGCAATTGGCTAATGTTTTGAAAACCGACCCTTCTTATTATATTTCTGGCTTTATTGATGATGACCCATCACTAAAAGGCTGGAGTGTTTTAGGGCATACTATTTACTCACCTTATCAGCTGGAAGAGGTCATCAATAACAAATCTATTGATGAGATTATATTAGCCATGCCATCAGCGGGCGTGACTAGACGTCAGGAGATATTAAAAAAGCTTGAGCCTCTTACAATCACTGTTCGTAGCATTCCTGCATTTGCTGATTTGGCTAGTGGCAAGTTAAAGGCATCTGATATTAAGGATATTGATATTGACGACCTTCTTGGCAGAGATGAAGTAAAACCAGATGACTCCCTATTGCCCTCAAATATTAAAGATAAGGTAGTAATGGTTACTGGCGCAGGAGGCTCCATTGGCTCAGAGCTTTGCCGACAAATAATAAACCTTGCTCCAACAAAGCTGATCTTGCTGGAACAGAGTGAATACGCTCTATATCAAATAGAGCAGGAGCTTGAGTCACTGATGAGAAAAAACAATATTGAAGTCCCACTCAATAAAGTGCTTGGTTCTATCACCAACCCAGTGCTACTCAAACGCCTGTTTAAACATAAAAATATACAAACTATCTATCATGCAGCTGCCTACAAACATGTCCCCCTCGTTGAAGAGAACCCCGTCGCCGGATTAAGTAACAATGTCTTTGGAACCCAGCTACTCGCTGAACAAGCACTAAAGGCCAATGTAAATACATTTATTCTTATTTCTACTGATAAGGCCGTCCGTCCAACGAATGTTATGGGTTGTTCAAAGCGAGTAGCAGAAATGGTTCTGCAAGCCCTTTCAGAAAAACCAGAATGCCAGACTACCTTCTCAATGGTACGTTTCGGTAATGTGCTTGGCTCATCCGGATCAGTTGTTCCAAAGTTTAGACAGCAAATCAGAGAAGGCGGCCCTATCACTGTCACTCATAAAGAAATCACCCGTTTCTTTATGTCTATCCCTGAAGCAGTTCAATTAGTCATTCAAGCTGGCGCAATGGCTAAAGGTGGTGATGTTTTTGTACTAGATATGGGAAAATCTGTAAAAATAGCCGACCTAGCCAGAAAGATGATCCAACTGTCTGGCTTAACCGTCAAAGATGAGGAGAATATTGATGGTGATATCGAAATAAAATACACAGGCTTAAGACCGGGTGAAAAATTATATGAAGAACTACTCATCGGTGATAACGTCAGTGGAACACACCACCCCAGAATAATGCGCGCCAATGAAACCTTTAAATATTGGGATCAGCTACAAGAAGAGCTGGGTTCACTTCAGAATGCCATGCAAAGCGAAAAAGTCGCCCAAATAAAAACCGAACTGGCAAGCCTTGTCGATGGCTATACACCGTGGCTAAAGAAAGAAACGAAAAATAATAAAACTAGCACAACCAATATCATTCATCTAAAGCAATAAAAACCGTATGACACCTGTTGCACAAAGCCTGGGAGCCTGTCTAAGAATAGAAGAAGCTACTGCAAATCCCATGAAAACCATAATCTGAGCTTATTGAATTCGTTAAATAGCTACGGCTATTCGCCTCTTTCAAGAAACCCACATCATAGCTCTCCTGTGATTTTCGCTACGATCCCTATTCTCAGACAGGCTTCTAGACAGAAAAAAAGCCCTGTAACGTTTCTTTTCAAAAACGTGTACAAGGCTTATAGAATTTGGCTCCTCGAGCTGGACTCGAACCAGCGACCAATAGATTAACAGTCTACTGCTCTACCAACTGAGCTATCGA
>JALWMR010000207.1 GCA_027083815.1 Thiotrichaceae bacterium | reverse complement strand
CAGTAAGGCAACATCACTGTATTCACGAATAGTGCTCATATCATGAGTGACCATAATAATACTGGAACTTTCACGTTTAGCCGCGAAGGCATCGTGACATTTTTTCTGGAAGCCCTGATCGCCTACACCCATGATTTCATCAACCAGGTATACGTCAAAGTCAATCGCCATACTCAAAGCAAATGCCAGGCGTGAACGCATGCCTGAGGAATAGTTTTTAATCGGCTCATGAATGTATTTGCCTAGTTCGGCAAAATCTTTTACGTATTCTGTAACTCCTTTAATATCTGCTCCATAGATACGACAGGCAAAGCGTAAATTTTCTATACCCGTCAAGCTACCATGAAAAGAACCTGTAAAACCTAATGGCCAGGAATACTTTCCAGTACGAATAATTTGTCCGCTATCGGGGTATTCACTCCCTGATACAAGCCGCAACAAGGTGGATTTGCCCGCCCCATTAACACCCAAAACACCAATATTCTTTTTTTCAGGAAACTTGAAACTGACGTTATTCAGGATCACATTATGACTTTCCTTCAACTCATAAGTTTTTGTAACATTCTTGAACTCTATCATTGTTGCCTGGATATTTTCATAGTCATGCGGTCAGCCAACAACCCTAGAGCAAAGACGATTAAAGAAACCATAATGACGAATTCGGGATCATAGCGCTGGCTATTAAAGCTGGAATAAAAACCGCTTCTAACCCACTCCATGGTATGAAGTAACGGATTGTAATAAAGATATTTGTAAACATCTTCTGATAGAAAGTCTGCAGTAAAAAAAACGCCAGACATAAAATAGAGGGGACGAGATAAGGCGCTATAAATATTATCGTAGGAAGGATAGTAATTGACGATAGCAGCGTTTATTAGACCAAGCCCGGTAGAGAACAAAATAAGCAGTCCAATGGGCTGCATCATGAGCAAGAAATTATTAATTTCCACATGGACCCCCAGATAAACCGCAATGCCTAAAAAAAAGATAAACACCAAAAATAAAGTGGCGACTTCCAAAATAACTCTTGAGATTGTGATATCAATCGGCATCACCTGCGGATAGCCCATCAATGCCTTATTGGCCTGAGAGCCGTTCATAACAAGTGTGACAATATTATTAAAAAGCAGCCAGGGAACAATACCTGTCAGAATAAATAAGCCAATATTATCACCTAAGGGTGAGTTTCGACCTAAGGCGGAGAAAATACCAATAAAAACCGCAATATGGGCAAAGGGTTCAAATAGCGCCCAGAAAAAACCCAGTTTTTTATTGCCATAACGTGAACGGGTTTCGCGCAGTGTAAGTGCTGATATGACTCGTCCTTGTACATTAAGTGCTTGTAAAAAACTCATAATGTGCCGTAATTATAAGCCCGAAATAGCCCGTGCAGAAACGGCAATCTGATAAAAGATTTGTATCCAGTCTTTTACATTTTGTCGCTGCTTGGGATCTACCCTCGGGAATACCAGTATTTGATCGCCCGGTGTAACACGCAAGCGGGTGCCCATATCAATCTTTCCATTAGGATGTTTTACAACAATTTTACCTGGATCAGCACGTTGTGAGTAACCACCTGCCCGGCTAATGTAGTCTTGTAAGTTTGCGTTTTTGGCATAAACCATAGCTTGCGGGATGAGCACCTCTCCGCTGACGGTTATCACATCACTTTTTTGCGGGATAACAATAATGTCGCCTTCTTCAAGTCGAATATTGGCTATCTGGCCGTTCTCACTGACAACAACCTGCCCTTCAGCTTTAGTTTGGCGGGCATGCTCTATATATTTTAATAACAACTCGGCTTCTTTGCCGCGAATAGCTGCTTCACCATCAGATTCAGAAGGCGTTGTTAACAGGGTGCGCTCTAATCGCCGAATACTTTCATCCAGATTCTTTTGCTGCTGGCGGGCAACACTACGACGTTTAATATAGATATTCTTAATGTCGGATGACTCTCTATCGACTTCAATATAATCCAGCATTTCTTTGAGGCGACTGCCTTTTCTTACCGAATAATAAGAATTACCCAAATAGCTTCCTTCTACACGAACTCCCATGACCGGGACAACAGAGTCACTGGCAAACTTGACCTTGTCACCATCCATAAGCCGGGTATTGAGAAACTGATTATAGGGAATATATACAGAATATGGCTTTCTATTACGTGCGCCTCTTATCGCTACATGCGTCACTTTAGCAGCAGGTCGTGCGTATTTTATTAATTCCCGGCCGATCATGGTTCGACCCAAAAATTCAAAACGGTAGGGGTTTAAGCTATCACCCGTGACCTCAATGGTTGAGGCAAGTTCGCTAACGACGATGGTATCACCATCCTGGAACTTGATATGTTTGATCTGGC
>JALWMR010000206.1 GCA_027083815.1 Thiotrichaceae bacterium | reverse complement strand
TATTGGGTAGCTGGCAAAAGTCAAAAGCACGATCTGGATTACCTACATTCATCATTACTTTTAAGTCCAGCTCGGGCATGGTATTCACTTCGGTTTTTGTCACCTTATAATCAAGCAAACCTTCATAGGCGTAGCCGGTATCACCTTCGGCGCACGACACCGTAACATCGGTATTATGTGCAATATTGTCAGTAGCATCACCACAGCCAACAACCGCAGGAACCCCTAACTCACGCGCAATAATGGCAGCATGGCAAGTGCGTCCGCCACGATTAGTAACAATGGCTGAGGCACGTTTCATAATTGGTTCCCAGTCGGGGTCAGTCATGTCAGTGACCAGAACATCGCCCGTCTGGATCTGATCCATATCATCAAGGCTCATAATGATTTTTGCCTTTCCAGCACCAATCCGCGAACCAATTGAGCGCCCTTCTGTTAATATTTTGCCTTTTTCTTTTAACTCAAAGCGCTCAACAATATTGCCCGTCTGGCTTTGCACCGTTTCAGGACGAGCTTGAACGATATAAAGCCCACCATCATTACCATCCAGCGCCCACTCAATGTCCATGGGACGCTTGTAATGTTTTTCAATCGTGATTGCCTGTCGGGCAAGCTCTTCAACCTGTTCATCATCGATGCAATAGTGACGTTGTTGATCCTTATCAACACCAACCATCTTGACCGGTTCCTCACCATCTTCATCGTAGATCATTTTTATCAACTTGCTACCACGAGTACGACTTAATACGGCGGGCTTTCCCCTTTCGATATTATCTTTATAGACATAAAATTCATCCGGATTAACCGCGCCCTGAACCACCATTTCACCCAGGCCGTAGCTACCTGTGATAAATACTACTTTATCAAAACCAGATTCAGTATCAAGCGTAAACATTACGCCGCTGGATGCCTTATCCGAGCGCACCATTTTCTGTATGCCAGCCGAGAGGGCTACCCCTTCGTGGGCAAAATTTTGATGTTCACGATAAGAAATGGCCCGGTCTGTAAACAATGAGGCAAATACTTTGCGTATCGCCATTTTAATCGCTTCTATACCATGTACATTGAGAAAAGTTTCTTGCTGCCCAGCGAAGGAGGCATCCGGTAAATCTTCAGCGGTTGCCGACGAACGTACCGCCCAGGTAACATCCTTGCCATATTGCTGTTCCAGTTCGGCATAGGCTTGCTGGATATCCCTTTCCAGTTCATCCTGTAGAGGTGTATCTAGAATCCATTGACGAATGGTTTCCCCTGTTTTTGCTAATTGATCCAGGTTATCCGGATCCAGCTCATCCAACAGGGCATTAATGCATTTGCCCAAATCATTATGCTGAAGAAAGCCGCGATAAGCATCAGCGGTGGTAGCAAAACCACCTGGCACATTCACACCAAGCCCGCCTAGATTCTGGATCATCTCGCCCAAGGAGGCATTTTTCCCTCCGACCCTGTCAATATCGTTAATGCCCAGCTCATTTAGCCAGATTATATTTTTAGTGCTTTTCATATTAAGGTGTCCTTTGCAGGTTTTAATTTTAACTGTCTAACAATTTGTGCGGCTAACTCCTCGATGGATTGTTTGGTAACGTCCATGGGGGTCAGGCCATATTTTTCATATAAGGCTTGCGCTTTTTTTATTTCAGCCTTGCAATTAGCCAGAGATGCATAGTTACTGTTAGGCATTCGCTTTTCGCGAATCTGGCTAAGCCGTTTGGCCTTAATACTGGTAGCAAACAATTTATCGCGATGCTCCAATAAAACAGCAGGTAATTCATTGCGTTCAAAATCATCTTCAGTTATCGGATAGTTAGCGGCTTTTATGCCGAATTTCAGTGCCAAATAAAGCGACGTGGGTGTCTTTCCCGAACGCGATACACCAACGATTATGACATCAGCCTCACCAACCGTTTTAAGCACCATGGCATCATCATGCTTGAGGGTGTAGTTAAGCGCATCAATACGGGCATCGTATATTTTTTGGTTGACCAGGCCATGGCTAAGCCCCGATTCCCGGGTTGGTTCAGTGGCTAAATCCTTACCTATTTGGTCAAGATAGCTTTCAAAAATTTCATAGTAATGGCAGTTGGCAGTTTGCAGAATTTGGTTAATATTGGTTTCTGGCATGGTTGCAAAAACCAGTGGTTTAAAGGGCTCATTGTTACTGATCTGATTGATTTCATCGACCAGTGCTTTTGCTTTCTTTTCACTATCAATAAAGGGGCGCTGATGCAGGGTAAAATCAATGTGGGGGAACTGAGATAACAGGCTATGTCCCAAGGTTTCTGCCGTTATACCAGTACTTTCAGATACAAAAAAAACGGTTCTTTGACTGTTATCGTTCATTGTTAACCCCCCACCAGGCCAGCATGAGCCTTGTTTTT
>JALWMR010000205.1 GCA_027083815.1 Thiotrichaceae bacterium | reverse complement strand
ACAAATTGAAAAGAAATCCGGCTTGCACTACCAACAATTAACATTGAGTGAATACCGTCCCTGGAAAAAAGGCTGGCTCGAAGACTATCGTCGTAACCCTAACAGGCGTCAGAAATTATTCTTAAAGGCGATTGACCCGTTTATTAATATCAAAACACTCATTATTGCTCCCATATTACTGTTTATCACCGCTGTTTTACTAATGAATATCTGGTTTAACTGGCAGCACCACCAGTTTGTACAGAAAATAACAGTAGCCAATTCAAGTCATTTTTATAAGGTTGTTTTTAAGAAAAATGATATTGGAAAGAAAGAAACTGCCGATATTTTTGTGCCGAATCAAAGCCAGGCTATTATCAAGGATTTACCCGTTCTGGATTCATTTTGTCGTGAGGACGCGGCTGACAAGCGTTATCATTATTATTTCTTTCCCTATGACCAGCCTTATTGTTTTAATCATTTTGTAAACCTCGATGAGGATGATGAGGCTGAAATTATTTACCGTCTGGGAGATGATAGCCCGCCTTATCGCTATGGTGTTTATGATTTTGATCGTAGCCGAGGCATGTTCACTGCTAAAAGCCTGCGTTCATACTCGAACAACCTTGATTACTATGTGAATGAAGTTAGCTTGTACAGTTCCAAACAGCTGGGAAATCAATTAACCAAAATCACTCCCATTTTTGCTGTATTTTTAATAGCCATGTTGGTGTTATTGTCAATAAAGAGGGAATTTAGAAAAGAGCTGGAACAAAAAATGGAAAGGAAAGAATAAATCGCCAAAATTAACCGGCAAAAGTGGCAAAAAGTGGGGGGGTGTGCTTTTATTACTCTTTTAGAAGATAAAAAAGAGCTTAAAAAGTACACCCCCCACCTTTTTATGCGTTTTGTAAACGCACCCTTCGGGTAGTCGTCGCTGCGCTCCAACATTGTCTCGCTTTCAGCTCGGCTTACCCTTTTCTCAGCAGTGCTTTCAAGATGAACTCCTGCCAATAGTTATCCGGATAAATTA
The DNA here is from genome assembly GCA_027083815.1 of Thiotrichaceae bacterium. Lineage (GTDB taxonomy): Bacteria > Pseudomonadota > Gammaproteobacteria > Thiotrichales > Thiotrichaceae > Cocleimonas. The sequence goes on along the minus strand of JALWMR010000205.1, from coordinate 1,367 downwards.
TAGCTTGCCGCAAAGGATGAAAAGTGCGAAATCTTTTTTATCAGAAGTCATTTGTGTATTTCTGTTATTCGGGGCTTTTTTCACCGCAATCAGAAATTTGCAGCGCGATATTTTGTAAAATCGTGCTATATCCAATATTTTTATCCTTGTGGTATCCAATCGGGTCAAGCACGGCGACACTGACATTTTTTGTGCCTTCTACCAACTTGTCAACAATGGGCGAATTAAATTGTGGTTCACGAAATAAACAGACGGATGTTGATTGTTGCAGTTCTTTTTTCAAGTCGTTTAGATGGCGTGTTTTGGGGCTTTGCCCAGCATGTTCGCGTATGGTTCCGCTGTTTTTAATGCCAAATTCATCCTCAAAATAACGGTAGGCATTATGAAATACATAGTAATTTGAGGGTGGCTTTTGTTTAAATCTTGCTTTAATAGATGTTTTTAAGTCCGTTAGTTCCTGCTTAAATTTGGCAAGGTTGCGACGGTATTTTTTGGCATTATCAGGGTCTTTTTTAATTAGAGCATCAGCAATGGCCTGTGCAATCACCCTTGCATTATCGGTTGATAACCATAAGTGTGGGTCATAAGAAAACGCCTTATCGTTATGATGCTCGCCTTTCTTATTATCTTTCTCTTCTTCATGCTCGTGAACATGGTCTTTACCGGCAGCCAAAAGCTTTATACTGGCGAGCTTTGCTGCGGTAATTGTCATTCCCTTGCGTCGTTGTATATATTTTTCTAGCAGGGGCATCATCACCTCACCGACCCAGATAACAAGATCTGCATTGGCAATTTCTCGCGCCTTAGATGGTTTAATCGAATATTTATGAGGTGACTGGTAACTATCAGCAATTAGGCCTGTTGGCTTCCCGGCGATTTCGTTGGCAATTTGTTGTAAAGGGTAAATAGAGCTAATAATTTTTGGTGTGGCAGAAGACGTGGTTGCGGCCAGGGCAAGTAGTCCACTTAGTAAAAACCTTATCATTGTAAGTTCCAGTCTTGGCAATGTTATAATATAACATTATTGAAAGCTCATAGTCTGCTGTCAAGTGCTATGTTATATTATAACAATGTCGAATCATTAATATGATGCAAAATATATGGCTCACTTAAACCCATCACAATATTGTCAACAACATGACATAAAACTCACTCCATTGCGCCAACAGGTTCTGGATATTTTATCTGAAAAAAATCAGCCGCTTACAGCTTATGCTGTGCTGGATATTTTAAAGCAGGGTAATCCTAAGGCGCAGGTAATGAGTGTTTATCGTATCCTGGATTTTTTACAAACACATGGCCTGGTGCATCGTATTGAAAACCTCAATGCTTTTATGGTGTGTAATCATCTGGCGGAGCATCATGTA
>JALWMR010000204.1 GCA_027083815.1 Thiotrichaceae bacterium | reverse complement strand
AGAATACGCATTAATCCTGATCCTTCCTGATCAAAGTCCCTGTTTTTGCATCGACCTTCAGCTCCCAGACAATTCCTTTATTATCCAGAATCTCAAGCTCATAGATGAGCTGCTTGTCTTCCTGCTCCAGTTCCACCTCAAGAATTTTGCCCTGTACGTGCTTGCTGGAGATCTTCAGTATTTCTTCCAAAGGAAGCACTTCACCCGAGCGTAGCAGCTGATATGCTTTGTCGTGATCCTCATCAGCACGGCTATAGCTGAAAGCAAGCACAATAGTGCTGATGAGGAATAGTGGAGTTAGTCGTCCCATTTACCCACCCCGGGGATGCGAACATCATCTTCATCATAAGAGCCTTTTTCTGCGTTGCCATGACAGGCGGCACATTTACTAAACGAGCCTAATTCTGGATTATCCTTCACCAGGCGACTGGGTATTTCATCATGTTTACGAATAAAGTAGGGTGTTTCGGTTACTCTTAGAGGTGTACTGCCTTTACTTAATGAACGCATAATACGTCGCGAGCGTTTGTAATTAGCATGGTCAGCAGCATTGGCAACAAGATAATTTGTAAGTTCAGTCTGCACTTCTTTGTCCAGCTCTGCATTTTCATCAAAGTGGTTTTCAAGATTTCCCATTATTTTTTTCCAGGAACGAGCAGGAAGCAACCCTGGCTGATAGGCAAAGTGGCAGCTTCCACATTCTTCTTTGTAAACTGTATTCTTGACGGGCGCAACATCCAGATCCTTCTCAAAAAGGCGACTAAAAAAGCTTTTTTCATCATGCTTTTCTTTTTTATAGCGATCATCATCGCCTACAACAAGTGCCGTTGTAAACAGCAGCGTTAAAATACTGATTGATGTAATGATTGTTTTCATTGTGAACTCCTTAAATTCTATTTAATTGATGCAGATTATTGTTTGACAAGGTACGTCAGAATATCTGCTTGTTCCTGTGCGCTACATTCGCGTCCAATGGTCCATTTGCAATTACGCTTGAACCACTTTTTTATTTTTTTAACATCGGTATATCGGGTACTGTTAACGCTCGGAGCCATGGGTTCTATTGGCTTTCCGGTTCGCACATGTTTACCCGCCTGCTTTAAATTACTGCCATGACAGCTTGCGCAGCTTTGTGGTTTTCCCGTTTTTTTATTTTTAAACTCTTTATTCCATAATGCTTTACCGCTCTGTTCACTATAGGTACTAACGCCACTTTGTTTATATTCTTCAAACATATCGTTAACGGCATTGGCCATGGCAGCATTACTTCCGATAAGAAAAATAAGCGGGATTAAACGTTTTTTGTTCATTTCATACACCTCCTTGGAGTATCAGGTTTCATTGTTGTGGTTAATCATATTGTCTGTTTTTTTGTAGCCGGTGAACATGCTTCTAACCAGATTTTCCTTGTGCTGAAGGCTGGCGACCGCTACGCCAACTACATGCAGGAAGATCAGGAGCAAAGTGAAGTTGGCAAAAAATTCATGTACTTCCCCAAAGGCGTCTGCCATTGAGTTGCCAACACTGTCACCAAGGAAAGAAAAGGGCCCGGAAAATTCAGCAGATCCATAGACCAGCATGCCAAAAAGCACGGTCATTGAAAGGCTGGCAAGAAGAGCAAGCACCATTGCACCTCCGGCAGGATTGTGGCCTATATAGCGTTTCGCCCTGAATTGAATAACGTCTTTTAAATAACGAATAACATTCTTTGGACTTACAACGAAGTCGTTAAAACGGGCATGCCTGGTTCCAACAAGTCCCCAGATCAGGCGTAAAATAATTAATGTGATGATGCTGTAACCTGTGTAAACATGCAGGGTCGTAAAGTCATCTTCTGTGAGATAGGCTATTGCAAAAGTAGCGACCAGACTCCAGTGGAATACCCTGATAAAAATATCCCAGACTTTGGTTTGTTGAGTATTCATGTTAATTATCTCCAGTTCCTGTACTGTGTAATTTACATGAGTCAACTGAAGTTAAACTGAAATATCCGGCTGGAATTTTGTATTTTTTTTAAGGGTGAGGTGAAAGGTCAGAAATAATAAGGTGTAAAAAAACCGTGTATTGCATATGCAGTACACGGCAGAGCGGGGCTGGGCTGTCTATGCAGGCTTACTTCCCGTAACGTTGAACAATTAATCTAAAATAAGAAATGAATGCGATTATTGTCCAGACGCTAGAGCGAAGCGTCATTGCCTTTAGAGTGCGGGCTTCAAATAATCCACCATTGTTTATATGCCAGCCAAAAGCGGCAAAAACAATCAGGGTTAGCAGAGCAATTAAAATGGCAAGCCAGGCAGCCCAACGTTTTTGCATCCAGATGCCAATCCCGGCGAGAATATATAAGAAACCCAGTAAAAAGTTAGACCACAGCACAAAAGGCACGTAATTTCCTGCAGCGGCACGACCAGCACCATCAATAAACAGGACTTCGCCACCTGATTTAAGCGTAAGCAGGCCAAAAGCGATGGCAATTAGGGCAACAATCTTGAGACCGATACATTTTTTTGCATTATTCATAGGTTTTTCCAATCTAATTTATAAAAAATAGGGATTAAAAAGTACACCCCCCACCTTTTTATGCGTTTTGTAAACGCACCCTGCGGGTAGTCGTCGCTACGCTCCAACATTGTTTCGCTTCCAGCTCGGCTGGCGGTTTTCTCCCTGGGAGGCATTTATTACTGGGCTGTTTGTATTTCCAGGGTGTTATCGGCTTGTTTTTTCCTGAGTTGAACAAAACCAATATCTTCCATAATTCCATACACAGCGGGCAACACCAGCATAACAAGCATGGTTGAGGTTAACATGCCAAATACAATGCTGGTTACCAGCGGTACCAGCACCAGTGCCTGTGTGCTGGTTTCAAACAGCAGTGGCCCCATGCCGGCGATAGTGGTTGATGACGTCAATAAAATGGCACGAAAACGATCATAAACAGCAGCGGTGGCAGCCTCGTGAAAACTTAAACCTTCTTCTACGTGATTTTTCACAAAGACTACCAGTAATATTGAGTCATTAACCACGATGCCTGCCAGTGAAACAAAGCCAATCATGCTGGGAAGGGTGAAATCCAGCCCCATAATCAGGTGCCCCCAGATTGCGCCGATTAAGGCTAAGGGAATATTAAGCATGACCATGGCGGGTTCGCGGTAGTTTCTGAATACCAGGCTAAGCAATAAAAAAACACCCAATGCACCCAAACCAAAGCCGGTCAAAATTGATATTTTTGTCTCGTTGCCACTTTCAACCTCGCCTTTTAGGCTAAAGGTAATGTCAGGGTAGCGTGCTTGTAATCCTTCAAGAAAATCACGTTCTGTTGCGGCAATGACTTCTGCGGTGTTGGCTACTTCAGCATCAACATCACCAAAGATGGTTACAGTGCGTTTATGATTGTAATGTGCAATACGGGCGAACTCGCGTTTTTCTTTGACGGTAGCGACGCTACTCAGTGGGATAGATTCATTCTTTTGTGAGAAAACGTAGAAATTATCAAAATCATCGGCAGCCTTAGGCGGTGGGTTATCAAGTTTTGCAATAATTTCATAGGCTTCACGTCCCTGGTAAATATCATTAATTTTGGTGCCCTGGTAGGCAGCGCGTAACTGTGCTGCAATGCTTTGCGAATTAACCTCTGATGCAAGCGCACCATGTTTTAGTTTGACCGAATATTGTGGCTTGCCGGGACGTAAATCATCCAGTAAATTGGAAACACCCGGATAACCACGCAACCAGTTTTGTAGCTCCCAGGAGGCTTTGGATAATTTCTCCAGATCAGGTCCGCTTAGGCGAATCTCAATAGCACGCCCTGCCGGGCCAATTTTAGGTTCTCTGAACTGGACGGTAATCACATCAGGTAAATCACCGCTGTTTTTGCGCCACAGGCTGGTAAATTCTGCCATTTTGGTGTGACGTTTTTCTGTATTAAGCAGATCAATACTAACAGTTGCAAGGTGGGTGCCGTTTTCGGGCACATCGCCATGTACGCCATAACTGAGCTGAACATTCTTGACCAGAGGCTCAGACTCTCTTTTATTTAACTCTTCGACGGTTTTATCCAGCGCGGTTAAAATGGTATCCATGGTTTTTTCGGTAAGCGATAGTGGTGTACCTTGAGGCAGGAGAATGCGTGCATCCACTGTATTACCTTCCAGATCTGGAAACGCCTTAAACTTGACTTTACCAGTGACAATTATCCCTACTGACAGCACCAGCATAGCCAGAGCAATACCAACGGTTATATAGCGAAACCTGATAGCAAGTGCGGTTAGGTTACTCATGCCTTTACGCATTTTGTCAAAGACTTGCTCGAATTTAACCCGAAACCTGGGCGGTTCTTTTTCATGTGTGTGAGCAAGCGAATGCATGAGGTGATGGGGTAAAACCAAAAAGGCTTCAATCAAACTAATGGTAAGTACAGAAAGTAAAACAACCGGCAAAACCCCCAGAATTTGCCCCATATCGCCTTTCATCATTAGCAGGGAGCCAAATAAGAAAGCGGATGTCAGGTATGATGCGAATACACCCGCAAAGACTTTTTTAGTGCCATCTATGGCCGCTTGCATAGGGCTTCTGCCCTTTTTGTATTCATGCGCGATACTCTCGGAGAGCACTATCGCATCATCCATTAATATGCCAATTGCCATTAGCAGGGCGATCAGTGAGATCATATTAATGGTTATGCCAAAGAGAACCATCATCGCCAGGCCACCCAAAAATGAAATAGGCAAGCCCAGCACGATCCAGAAGGTATAGCGCCAGCTGAAGAATAAAAACAGTGTAAGCGCGGCTAACAATAAACCTTGCCAGCCATTAACCAGAAGTAGTTTCAAGCGGTCACTGACCATGGTTGCATTATCTTGAGTGATGGTTAGACGGGTGCTATGAGGAAGAATACTATTTTCTTTTTTAACAAATTCCTTAATGGCGTTGAATACGGTAATGGTATCGTCTGTAGTGTTTTTACTGACTTTTAAAATGCCAGCCGGTTTGCCGTTTAACTCAACTCGCTCTTCACGTTTTTCAAACTTGTCTTGAATACGTGCAATATCACCCAGCTTTATTTCACCACCTTGTGGAGAATCAATAATAACCAGATCCGCCAGTGCTTCGGCTGTTTTGCGGGGATTATCAAAACGGATTTGATACAACTCGTCACTTGTTTCAAGCGTGCCCGCAGGTAGTTCAATCGCCTGTGTTCCAACCAGATTTGCAATATCCTGAACGCTGAGTTGATACTTAAGCATGGCATCCAGACTGATTAATACCTGAAGCTGATGAGTTGAAAAGCCATCCACTGTTACAATGGGGATTTTAGGCGTTGCCAATAATTTATTTCGGTACGTTTCGGTGAGTGCCTTAAGCTCGGATGTTGTCAGGTTGTCGGAGGTGATCGCTACATTGGCAACTGGGCTAATGCGTCCCAGTTCTTTAATGGTTGGGTCTTCAACCTCGTCAGGAAAGTTAGAAATACCGTCAATTGCGGCTTTAATGTCATCGTAAAAGGTCTTGATGCTACCGGCTTCTTGCATTTCTAGCGTGAAGATAGCGACATTGTCTCGGGCATCACATTTTTGCTCTTTAAGAAAGCTGATGCCATCGGTGGCATCTTCAAGACGATTACAAATGGCATCTTCAACATCTGCCGGGTTAGCACCCGGATAGGGCACTTGTACCTGAACTTTACTGGGTTTGAGTAGAGGGAAGGATTCTTTATTCAGATGGGTGATGGATGCCAAACCAATGGCAATTATCGCCATCATCAGGATGTTTCCTGCTGTCGGGTGTTTTATGAAATAATTTATCATGCTTATTCACCCTGCTCGCTTTCAACTTTGCCTAGTGCGCTATTGAGGAGCTTCTTCTTGTAATCACTTGCTTCGATGGTTTTTAGGGGCAGGCCTTCCATAACGGGAATAACGTCAGTAATTATAATTTGCTTGCCGATAAGTTCGGCATCACGTTTATCATCAAGCACCAGCATTTCGCCTTCCTGAAATAACACGTGAACCGGCATAATATGAAGCACAGGCTTGTCATTTTTGTATATAACGGTATACACCCGACCCTGATGTACTGCTTTGCGTGGCACTACTAAGGTAGGTTGCGCCGGTGCCAGTAATTCAACCGAGGTAAACATGCCCTTTAATAAAGGTGGGCGCTTACCCGGTATAATATTCTCATAGGGATTATTGACCACAATGACCAGACCAAGCGTATCGCGAGTAGGGTCGACTGATTCACTCATCCGTACCAGTTGACCTTGCCAGATAGCAGCGTCACTGGAGTCACCCACTAATCTGACTCTTGCTTCCAGATGCAAGCGGCTCAGCGCTATCTGAACCTCTTCAGGCGTTGCCAGGCTAATGAGTGCCCCATTATTGCTTAGCCCGGTTACAAGAGGTCGGAATTGTTTGGTGGGTAGTTGGGCGTTAATCTCAATAGCCTGAACGCCTGAGGCTTCAAATAATAAGCCGCCGGCGGGTACAAACTCACCTTTATCGACGTAGACAGTGCCTATTCGGGCATCGAATGGAAGGCGTATTTCGGTTCTGCCTAACCTGTCTTTACTTTGGTCAACCTGGCTTTTGGATTGTCTGATTTGTGCCAGTGTTGCATCACGACGGCTGGAAAAGGTTGCCAGCTTACCCTGAATATCTTGTACCTGCTGACGTAATGAGAGAACGATTTGCTCTTCTTTATCAAGTGCTGATCGGGCAATGAGACGTTTATTCCATAATGTCTTCAAGCGGTTTAGCTCTTTTAACTCAACATTCAGATTTTTTTTGGCAAGCGATAGCGCCCGTTTGGTGCTTTTTTCTTCAGCCTCTAATTGCTTTAATGAGGACTGACTGCCCGCCAACCCCGCTTTGCTCTGGTTTAAACTGAGTTTGTAGGTTGTCGGCTCAATGCGTAAAACTACTGTGCCTTTTTTAAGGCTTGCACCCTTTTTAAGTGATGGGTGGATATAACTGATTTTACCACTTACTTCAGATTTTGCTTTTAGCACTGTAGCAGGCTCGACATTACCAAAAGCCAAAGCGCGGGCGCGAAATGGAATCTTCTCGGCGGTTAAAACCTTAACGGCTTTGATCGGAAAGCCCAATTCTTTGTGCTCAATGGGTGGTTTGTTTTTTATTTTGTAGGCAACCAGCGCAATTGCTCCGCCAACAATAAGAATCAGTACCAAAAAGTTAAATAGTTTTTTCATTTTTCGCTTTATTCCCGTAAACAAATCTGTTTATTTGTTGGTTTGCCTCATCTGTAGAAAAGGGCCAAAAGGGTGGGGGGTGTACTTTTATAATAGTCTCTACTGCCCACAACGTTCTCTGTCACTGTTTAAAATAGCACGAACTTCATCGTCAAGCTCAGGAACTTGTGTTTGATAGGTGCTACCTGTGAGAGATTCTATTTGTGCGGCAAAAGCACGTAAGTGATTGCGTGAGCCACATAGCAAATTATCGTAGGTCGAAATTATGTCGTAATGTTCGGCTGCTACATTATCTTTATGTGTGTTGATATCACGAATGTCGGTTTCTTCTACCAGTGCTCCCACACGTAACGCCGCAAGATCATCGCTACCTATGCCACTATTAAGCAAGTCATCGTATAAGGCTTGTAACTCGGGATCGGTATATGTATTACGGCTATCGGTTGACGGGTCTTGTAGATTGTAGGTATCAAGTAGGATGCGAATGGCCTCAGCATGTTTGGTTTCCGCATTATTAGAAATGTTTTTAAAGACACTTAATCCTTTATCATCGTATAGGTCGAGATAAAGATCACGAGCAAGCTCTTCTTCCTCTCGCATAAACAGTAACCCGGATATTTCTTCCTGACTTAACTGGCTTTGGCTGGTGGTATCAGTATCTTCATTTATATTTTCAGTTACGTTTTCAGAAACTTCCCTGGTTTCACCAGTTGGATAGAAGGTGTCATCGTCCGAATCGCCCCCGCAAGCTGTGATTGATAGTGCTGAAACCAGAATAAAGGCAAACTTGTTGTTTATAGTGTTAAGTTTCATGTTGGTTTTCCTCGGTTAGTTTGAATATTAGAGGTATCTTATATGGCTAACATGAAATGAAACTGAAAATACTGGATTAAGTCATTTTTCTCTTTCTTTTGTTAAAGGTCGTTTTATTTTTCATATTGAATTCATTTTCATGGATTAGGATTAAGCCATTTTTAATGGAAATACAAAGGAGATGAGAATGTATAACACCATCGGTAAATATAATATTGGGGTAGGTTTGTCAGTCATGGCAGGATTTATGGTTTATGGATTTATTTTAATCTATTTGCGTGACTTTGCGCCTGATAAAGAAGCATGGGTTGCAGCAAGCCATACGGGGGCACATTTTGAGGCGCGGTTGGCTCATGTGCATGGTAATCTCTTTAGTGTATTAAATGTTATATTCGGCTACTTGCTATTAAAGCTGCCTATTGCTGGGGGGTATGCAAAATGGGTTTCAAGGCTTGCACTGGCGGGATTGTTAATGCCTGTTGGTATTTTGGCAGAACTATATTTAGGCCTGCCTTTTTATCTGGTATTGGTCGGTGCCATTTCAATCGTATCGGCGACGGTGCTATTGGCAGTCGGTATCATTAAAATGGAGGTAGCGTAAACGACTCTGGATCAAAAAGGGAGTGTATTTCTCTCCCTTTTTGATTATGCGTATTGCGTCAAGGAGCCTCGGAATAAGTCTTGATTGAATTATTTTGGCTCAGGTAAACGATAGGTCGCATGGCAAGCAATGCAGTTATTCATTAATGCATCTAGTTGCTTGCGAAGCTCAACAGGGTCTTTGCCTTCTTTAGCTGCGGCAGCAATATCATCAAATAAGCCACGTGTGCCAAAGCCCAGCTTTTTCATGCCTGCAGGGATTTTGCGTAATAAGGCACCCGGTGTGTCTGCTTCGGCAGCCATGCCTGCCTTGTGGGCCAGCTCTTCGACCTTTTTCAGGTCTTTATTGGTAATCGCTGAACTAACACCTTGTACGCTGATAAGAAATTGACGCATTTCACCAAGCACAAGATTACGCTCATCCTTGCTTAATACCACGGATATACGACCGTCTTCTGAGGGTGTGACACTGCCTTTGGTCATGATATAGGCCAATGCGCCAATAATAACTAGCAAGATGATGATAATGATATTTTTCATAAAAGTTCCTTTTTTTTCAATGTCAGATAGTTAGTGATTTTGTTGTCTGTGTTTTTGACGATTTTGTCTTATTTGTTTGAACTTTGCACGCTGTTCTGGATTGAGTAGTGATTCAATTTTCATGCGCATCTCGCCCTTTTCAATAACCATATGGCGTATTCTCTGCGCCTTGGCATCAGCGAGTGAAAATATCTGAGCCTTGTAGTTAGGGCTGGTGGTGTCAAGCTGGTTGATGGCCTGCTTGATTTGTCTTAGCTCCTGGCGTATCGGCTTTATGGCTTGATCTCGTTGTTGAATTAAAGCCTGCATTTTTTGCTTTTGTTGCGGGCTTAAGTTTAGCTGTCGCATCATGCCATTCATACCGTGTTGCTTGTTTTTTCGCACCATTCCCATGCCTCGCATGGCGTTCATCATGGCCTGGTGTTGCTTGCCTTTTTGTTGATTCCCTTGCTGCATTCTTTGCTGGTATTTCTGTTGCATTCCACCTTGCATCTTACCTTGTTGGTGTTGTTGCATCATGTGCATATTGTGTTCTTTTCCCATGCCCATCATACCCATGCCTTTTTTGTCCATGCCATGCATTTCCTGTTCATGCTTTTCAAAGCCCTCAGGTACTTCGATATTGCCTGCGTAAAGATAAGCGGCGATTTTTTCTGCATCTTCTTTTGGTACTGACAGAGGAGGCATTAGTTTGAATTTTTGAATGGCTCCTGGCATCAGGCTTTTTTCAGGTGATTGTTTCTCAAGCCAGCTTGTTATTGCTTTTATAAATGATTCTTTATCTGGGTGCGCGTCAATATAGTGCTTTCGAACGCCGGCAATGGGTGGTGCGATGCGTTTGTTCATATCCATGCCACCCACGGCAATACCATGACAGGCATTGCAGGTTGCTTTAAACAGTTTTTCTCCTTCTTCGATAATATCCTGACTTGAAAAGGCATTTTGGGTAAGGATTAGCGCGCTTGTTATTAATAGCGGTTTAAAAAATTTCATAATAGATGTCCTTAATAGGTTATTTGTGTAAGGTTGGGTAAACAAGCCCCAATTTTGCCAGCGTTATATTGAGACCTTTGCACGAAAAATATGATGGATAAAAATTGCTTAGCCGAGCAACGCGAGACAACAGCTTTAGC
>JALWMR010000203.1 GCA_027083815.1 Thiotrichaceae bacterium | reverse complement strand
CGGCATCGGCGGTTATTATCAAACGATAAAGCCGCTAATCGCCAGAAATCCCTCAGAGGCGCGATAAATCGGCAATATTAAGGAATAAATTTCTTAATTGGGCAAGCAGTGCAAGGCGATTGTTTTTTAGCTTTTCATCATCTGCCATGACCATAACACCATCAAAAAAAGCATCCACTTCATCACGTAATGTCGCTAGAGAAGAAAGCGCCTCTGAATATTCACCTTTAGCAAATAATGGGGCTACTTTTTGCTGCTTCTTTTGAATGGCATTATACAGGGCGGTTTCTTGTGGCTCTATGAACAGGGAGGCATCGACACTGACTGGAATATCTCCCTCAACCTTTTTCAAAATATTGCTAATACGTTTATTGGCTGCAGCCAGTGATTCTGCTTCAGGTAATGCTTTAAAGGCTGCAACAGCTTTCACCCGATGATCAAAGTCTAAAGGGCGGGATGGGCGCAGGCTGGCTACGGCTTCAACCGTTTCAGCTTCAATACCCTGATCCTGATAGTAGGCTCTCAAACGCTCCATAATGTAGTCAAAGGTTTCATCAATGGACTTTGCTGCATCAACCTTATCGGCAAGGCTATTGGCCGATACCTCAAGCAAGGCTTTTAAGTCAAGATCCATATCACCTTCAATCATGATACGCAAAACACCTAAGGCGGATCGACGTAATGAGAATGGGTCTTTGCTGCCGGTAGGCTTCATTCCAATGGCAAAAATACCCATTAGGGTGTCAAGTTTGTCAGCTAGTGAAAGCACTTTTCCAATATCACCAGCTGGAATAACATCACCGGCAAATCCCGGTTGATACTGCTCTTGCAGGGCATTAGCAACACCCTCGGGTTCACCATCACGAAGTGCATAGTAGCGACCCATAATACCTTGCAACTCGGGAAATTCATTGACCATTTCACTGCCAAGATCACATTTTGATAACTCGGCAGCACGTCTTGCCTGTTGTTGATCAAGGCCTGATTGTTCTGCAATGGCCTCAGCAAGTTGTGCGACTCGCTCGGTTTTTTCAAACAAGGTTCCCAGCTTTTGCTGGAAAATAATTTTATTGGTTGCATCGCGGCGGGACTCAAGTTTAACCTTACAATCCTGCTCCCAAAAGAATTTGGCATCACTAAAGCGCGGACTAATAACCCGTTCGTTTCCTTCTCTTACGGTATCGGGATTGGAACTTTTGATATTACTGATCGTAATAAAGTGCGCTAGTAGTTCACCTTTATCATCAACCACCGGAAAATATTTTTGATGATCTTGCATACTGGATATTAAGCATTCTTGCGGAATTTCCAAATAAGATTTATCGAAGTTACCACTAATGGCAATCGGTAATTCGATCAGTGCGGTGACTTCATTTAACAAATCTTCATCAATCTGGGCATTGCCTCCCAAGGCTTTAGCGCTTGCTTCTGCCTGCTTGCGTACCTCTTCGCGGCGCTCAGAAAAACTGGCGACAACCTGGCCTGTTTCACGCAATACATTCACATAGTCACTAGCCTGTTTGATTTCTATTGGCTCAGGGTGGTGAAAGCGATGACCCAGCGTTGTGTTACCTGACGAGACTCCCAGAATTTTTCCCGGAATAACGTTATTACCCAACATCATAACAATCCAGTGAACAGGCCGTACAAATTCAATATCACTGGCACCCCAGCGCATACGTTTTGGTATGGGTAATTTTGCTAGTGACTGATTTATAATATCCGGAACTAACGCGGCCGTTTGTTTTCCTGGAACCTCTTGACGAAACACTAACCAGATACCTTTGGGTGTTTCTATTTCTTCCAGTTGTTGTGGTGTCACCCCGCAGGAGCGTGCAAAACCTTCAACTGCCTTAGTAGGATTGCCGTCGGCATCAAAAGCCGCTTTTTTGGCAGGCCCTTTGCGTTCAACCGACTGGTTTTCCTGCTTAACTGGAATGCCCTTAAGCAACACAGCTAATCGGCGTGGTGCCGCATAAGAGATAACCTCGTCAGCCTTGAGTGAAGCTTTTTTTAAGCCATCAACAATACCACTGGTAAAGGCATTAGATAGCGTTTGCAATGCTTTTGGCGGCAACTCTTCTGTGCCAATTTCAACCAGTAAGTCTTGTACATCAGGCATCATGCTTCCCCCCCTTGGTTGTCATTATTTGTGTTGCTTTTGACTAGAGGAAAGCCCAGAGCTTCTCGTGAGTCATAATAGCTTTGTGCAATAGCACGTGATAAAGAGCGTACCCGTAACATGTAACGCTGGCGTTCGGTAACAGAAATAGCATGGCGTGAATCAAGCAAATTAAAGGCGTGTGAAGCATTGAGCATCTGTTCATAGGCCGGGAGTGGCAAGCCAGCCTCAATGAGCGCCTGAGATTCCCTTTCTGCAGCATCAAAATGATGAAATAGTTCATCAACATTGGCCTTTTCAAAGTTATAAGCAGATTGCTCAACTTCATTACGATGATAAACATCACCATACGTTACTTTTTCACCCATTGGGTCAATCGCCCAAACAAGGTCATAGACGTTTTCTACTCTTTGTAAATACATCGCCAGACGCTCAAGGCCATAGGCTATTTCGCCCATAACCGGCTTACAATCCAGCCCACCGAGTTGCTGAAAATAGGTAAACTGGGTTACCTCCATTCCATTTAACCAGACTTCCCAGCCTAGCCCCCATGCACCCAGTGTAGGTGATTCCCAGTTATCTTCTACAAAGCGAATATCATTTTCGAGTGGGTCGAAACCCAGTGCTTTTAATGAACCAAGGTACAAATCCTGAATTTCCAATGGTGATGGCTTCATGATTACCTGAAATTGGTAAAAGCGTTGCAAGCGGTTGGGGTTGTCGCCATAACGACCATCGGTAGGACGACGAGAAGGTTGAACGAAGGCAGCATTCCATGGTTCTGGCCCAATAGCACGCAAAAAGGTATTTGGGTTATCTGTACCAGCACCCATCGGCATGTCGTAAGGTTGCAATATGGCGCACCCTTGTTTTGCCCAGTAATCTTGTAGTGCAAAAATCAGCCCTTGAAAGGTCGAAGTATCGTATGTTTGTGTGTCAACCTGCTGCGACATAGCCAGTTAAGCCCGTATGGTTAAATAAAGCCGAGAATTATACTGTAGAAGGGGATCAAGGGCATCTAATAATCAAGGGTTTCCTCTTCAGACTAAAGGCATTATAAATATAGATATGATCCTTTAGCTTCGAAAGCTGCAGATCATTCAAAATTAATAATGAAGCCTGAGCTCAAATTCGTTAGAATACGCGCCTTGCACCTGTAGCTCAGCTGGATAGAGTGTTGGCCTCCGAAGCCAAAGGTCGCGCGTTCGAATCGCGCCAGGTGCGCCATTTTATCTTTTCACCACGTTAAACTTATCTTCTTATATTAATTATGCCAACCGATAGACTTTATAGTTTAGCGTTATTAGAGCAAGAAGCAGTAGCGCAGCGATCAGGTTATGGGAGACAGCGATCAAAAGCGGCAGCCCAAGTATGACATTAATAATACCAAAGCTGACTTGTATAAATAATAAAAATAATAAAACGCTAACTATTTTCTTAAAGGGTGCTCTTTTTATTAATCGTCCGGCAAGAATAATTAAATAAATAAATACAATTAAGGCCCCAATGCGATGAGTCATCTGGATAGCAGAACGTGCGGTGGCGCTTAAAGTTCCAAATTCATAATTTTTACCAGGCTCATGCAAAAAACGAAATGCCTCAGTAAAATTCATCTCTGGCCACCACTCCCCCAGACAGGTTGGAAAGGTATTTCCACACGCTAAAGCGGCATAGTTAGAGCTTGTCCAGCCACCTAAAAAAATCTGAGCGATCACGAGCAAGAGTCCGATGCCTGCTGCAAACTTTAACCCACTTCCCACTTTGCTAAATGAGGTTTGTTTTCCACCGCGATACTGGAGAAATAATAGCCAAAGTAAAGAGAGCGTTGTTAAGCCTCCGAGCAAATGAGCCGATACAACGACTGGGCTTAATTTGAGTGTAACAGTCCACATGCCTAATAATGCCTGGAAAATCACAACAATTGTAAGTAGTGAGGGTAACAGTAAAGATCGTTTGAGAGTGGCTCTTTTAATAATACTCAGAATAAAAACAAATAAAATAATAACGCCTAAAGTACCTGCCATATAACGGTGAATCATTTCCTTCCAGGCCTTTCCAGACTCTAGTGCTCTATCATAAACAAGACTGTCGATTTGGTTAGGCACAGTTAAATGCCCATAACAGCCCGGCCAATCGGGGCATCCTAAACCTGCATCTGAAAGTCGAGTGTACGCACCTAAAACGATAACAATTAGAGCAAGAATTACGCCGAAGAAGATTAACTGCTTCATAAAATGATCCAGTGAGAGCTCCCTTCCTTCGTGCGTCATAATTTATTATCCTTAATGAGATTCTTAACTGCCTAGCATGAGATTAAATAGCCTAAGAGTCAATGCCAGGAAGTTAAGAGATAAGCCGTCATACTGGCGAAGGCCAATATTTATCCTAAACGATGGCACATCGCTTCTAACATGGATTCTGGCCTAGCCAGAATGACGAAATTTTCTTAACTTACAAGTATTGGGGTCAGCTTTTGACTAGCCTAAAAATAGAGACTTTACCTTCTACTTATTGATACCTTTTCCTCAACGTGATATTCATATTAGGAGTGATAATTAGATTTGGGCGTATTAGCCAGTCACTATTGAAGCAGCAATGTAGATAAACTAAAAGAAATATAATAGTAAAAAGTACACCCCCCCACTTTTTTGCCCTTTTCTCTGTGAGGGTGCTAAATTAACAACATTCAATCTAATTTAACAATAGTTAGAGCATACCTCACATCAATAATAGAGATTTATAACTGAGAGGATGTTAACAAAGCAAGTCCTGTTCGAATCCAGGCTTGATAGGTTCTATCATTTGCTAGAATAGTCCTATCAAGTGCCAGCTTATTATTATCAGGCATCATTGGTTCACCTTGTTCTATCAAAATGTGAATGGTGGTCATGAATTTGTTTTTGTATTGTTCTATTATTAAAAAGTCTAAAAGCAAATTCTAAAATGAAAGCTACTGCAAACGCTGCCAAAATATAATATGCAATTAATGGCGTAGTTTGACTCGTATAATACAAGGTTAATAAGGCAATACCGAACATACTTAGTGTCGCTGCAGATACCAGATAGATGTTAGCTCCAGTCTCCTTTATTTTTAGCAGATGTCCAGACATCGACACGGTACTTCTGGTGATAATCACGTATTTTTTTATCAAACAGCACCTTTCCTTTTTTTAATTTATATTGATACTGTTCTCGTTTATTCTCAACTAAGTTATCCAGTTCAACCTCAAGCTGATCTTGTAAACCGTGGATTTTCGTTAAAATCTCATCGTAGTGAGTTTGTGGCATATAATAATCCTTAGCGTTGTTCCTTTTTGGAAGGTAGCTTTCGCATGGCCTCTTTCCAGGGTGGCTTTTTCCATTCGGGATGTTTTTTCCATATTTGTTTTAAAATATTAGCCATTTTAAATAGCCTTTACTCAGAAGAATTTAATTTAGCGCCCGTTTTAGCCGGTTGAATACCAATATAGCTATGAAAAAATGGGAATCTTGCCATGTAATAAGTTGAGCGATATTCGATATCCAGCGTCCAGAAAGAAGTATAGCCTAACCAACCAAACATCTTGTCAAAAAACTTTATTGATTCCTCATAATCCAACACAGAAAATTCAATATGATGAACACCTTTCATTCGCATAATAATACTAACCTAGTGTTTACAAATTACACAGTATGCTCTCGCCTGAAGTAAGCTCGTAGCTCTTTAAAAACCCCAGGATAATATTTTTTTAAAATACCGGGAGCAGTAAAGAAATATTCGCACATAACGGCAAAGAATTCTGCGGGATTAGTGGCGGCATAAGGGTTGATCTCACCATGATGATGTTCAAGCCGCTTGATTAAATGCTGGTATGCACTGCTAAGTGATTCAGTCCACTCCTCAATCGGCATATCAGGGTGTAAAGGAGGCATACCATTAGCACGACCATTGAGCATATCCAATTTATGTGCAAATTCATGAATAACGACATTATGGCCCGCGCGCAATGTGAAACTATCTCTTTCTACATCATCCCAAGAAAGGATAACAGGTCCTTGCCCCCATGCTTCACCACTTAATACATTTTTTTCAACGCTAACCAGGCCAAAGTCATCCTGAACCTCCCTTGCTACCTTGAATGCACCAGGATAAATAACAAGCTCCTTCCAACCATCAAAAGAGTCAATACCAAGTTCAAGGATTTCAACACAAGCCTGCGCTGCAATAATGATTTTCATTTCCGGGGTCACTTCAAGACCTTGCACACCCGTAAAGGTTTTACGATGGATAAGCAAAGTACTTAAAACACGTAGTTTCGCCAGCTCTACGGCATCCAGAGAATCAAGCAAAGGTAGTTTCTTAGTGGTTGTTAGCCATAAACGATCGGGTAAGGGATATTTTTTTAAGATATAGTATGTACGAATTCGTTCAAGCCATTTCATGTTTACAACCGGTCGATGGTATCAGCAAAAAGATTGGCCAAGTATTGAATATAAGACCTAGCCAATATACCCCGTATTGGGATTATAATGATAATTCTTTTTCGAGCTTACGTTGCAACCAGTAAATGGTCACCAGTGCCTAACCATCAAAAATCAAAGCCTCCAGCGACATAATTTGCAGTGAAATACCTCTAAGGCACTCTTTTGGCATAGAGCAAACCCCCGTTGTTACACTTCTTGTGAAGGCTCGATGCACCATACCAAAAAAGAACAATCTCTGCGAAGCGCGCCTAGCAGGCTGTTGAATTTCTACTTAGACGGCACGATACTGCGTTAAAATAGACCTCAAAATGCTCATTTACTCCAGTAAACTGCGCTTTTTCGGTCGACTTTGCCTTGTCTCGTACTCGCCTAAGCGAATTTCAACAAGCTGCTAGGATAAAATGCCTAAGAGGCTTACAGAATTTTATGGGACTTGATCAGGATTTCCTTAATTAATCAATCACCTATTAAAATTCTCCAGTAGCTCCCGCTTCCATGATATCAAGAATGACTTTTTTAACAGAAGTTGCTTCTTTAAGCAGTTTTTCAGGTAATGTCTTTCCTCCATATATCATCATGTCCATATCCAGAGCATAAAGCCAAACTTTTCCCTGTTTATCTTCAACCATTGCAATACGACAGGGTAAATAGGCGGAAAACGCATCCGAATACTCAACCATTGTCATTGCCGTTAAGGGATTACAGTATTGATAAATAGTTAGTAAGCGTTGTTTCTTACCTGTCTTTGCCTCTACTTCTTTCGAAAGAGGAAGTACACCAACAGCTTTGATATTAAGCTCGGTGGCAACAGAACTCATAGCCTCAGCAGCATCTTCTGGAGAAACACCATCTTCCAGTTGTTTTTTCCATACAGTAGCGTCAGCGGATGTACCGGTTTCTTTAAGCTTTGTCCACATGTTTAAATAGACTTTTTTTGCGCCAGGATCTAACTGATTAAACGCATTTAGCTCACTGCTAAATTTTGAATAGGCGTACCCGCCACCAATTAGTGCAATCAAACCAATAATTGCTAGTATATTTTTTATAAATCCCATATATCCCTCCTAGTAGATATATTGGGTAGCTCCATGAAAAGTATAAAATCATTTCGTGGAACACCTCGTATTATGTTTATTCTAAAGAATGGCACCAAGCATATTTTTACTCAGTGCCATGGGTTTTGCAGCAATTACCACGTTGTATCTATATTTTTCATTAGTCCAAAGCTTTTAACAAAAGGCCCTGCCATTTTTGGATTC
The DNA here is from genome assembly GCA_027083815.1 of Thiotrichaceae bacterium. GTDB lineage: Bacteria > Pseudomonadota > Gammaproteobacteria > Thiotrichales > Thiotrichaceae > Cocleimonas. The sequence continues at coordinate 2,494 of JALWMR010000203.1, read as the reverse complement.
TTCATCATTGCGCCATAATCGCCTGACTTAAACTTCAGCTTACCACTAGCATAAGCCATGCCAAGCCCTGCCATGCCAATACCTTTGCTCACCCACTTTTTCCAGTCTTTAGGGTTAGCTCTCATATCCCAGTCGGGTGTCTCTCCATCCCAATCTCCAGCTCGCACACATTCACCTTCTTCAACAACAAAAACCCCGCGAGGGTCTTCTTCATCTTTGTATCCACAAGTAATAATTGAGTTAAAGCCGATTTCAGCCAGCTTATCTTTCACATCTGGATCGTTATTCCATTCATCTTTTAATGCATTCATCCAGTCAGCACAAAATAATTCAGACATATTTATTTTCCTCCATAGCGTTGGGTTAACCTCAAATTAGCGTTTTAAAAACACTTTCGAGTCATTTCATTCTATACAATTTTATTGGAACTTTCACGACAAGCTTTAGCTCTGCACATAATTACACCAGATATAATGATGCCTTGTTGACATACCGATCGGTATGTTAGAGAATCAGATAATGATATCAAAATATATTATCTTTTTATTAACTTGCCTCGGGCTATTACTTTCACCGTTAAATTTCGCTACAGCCAATGAATTGTTAGTTGTTGCTGTTCAGCCCGTTTCGAAGCTATTAATAAATGTTAAAAATAGCGCCCCAGCAAATATCATTAGCTTAAATAAAAGCATATTGAGTGCAGAAATATCAGGCCGTGTTACAAATATAAATGCTGAAGCAGGTGACAACGTTAAAAAAAGCAAGAAGCTACTATCAATTGATTGTAGTAGTTATCAACTAGCCAAAAAGCAGGCAGTCGCAGCACTCAATGTCGCTAAAGCTCAATTTAACTTTGCTACCAAACAATACAAAAGAAATAAGCTACTTGTGGCTAAAGGCACAATTTCTCGAGACCTGTTTGAAAAGGCCGAATCTAATTATTTAATAACCGTTGCCGATATAGAGTTAAAAAAAGCCGCCATTGAAACAGCCAATTTGGCGATTAGCCGGTGCAATATTTTTGCTCCTTTTTCAGGTCAGATTATCAAACGTATTATCCAGAAAGGTCAGTTTGTAACCACTGGCTCCCCTCTATTTGAGATAATCGAAAGTAACCGGATAGAAGTTAAAACTGCCCTTTCACCAAACGAGGTCAATGAAATTAACAATTCACTTAACCTTAATTTTGTCGCTAACGGTATTGAAGCTACAGCAAAAATACGTAGCATCATTGCTTATATTGATGAAGCAAGCCGCACACAGGAAGTTCGTCTCACTTTGCCAAGCTCCAGTGCTTTTCCCGCTGGCCTCTCAGGTAGGCTCGTCTGGAACAGCAAAGAAAAGAAAATACCAGCCGAATATATTATAAGAAGAGCTAGCAAGCTTGGCATAATGATCGCTGAAGACATACAAGAAGGCGTTGGAACGGCCAAATTTCATCCACTTCCCAATGCCCAGGAAGGTCAAGCCGAAATTATTAACCTGCCCGCAGATACATTTGTTATCACTAAAAACCGTTTTCGAGTAAAAGACGGCCAAAAAATAAAAATTCAGTAATTGGCTATCCTTGAATATGTATTCACGATTAATACAAAATAATGTACTCGCAAATCTAACCTTTATTTTAGTATTAGTGGCTGGTTTTTTCTCCTATCAAAACCTGCCCCGCCAGAAAGACCCAACCATTAATTTTAACTGGATAGTGATTGCAACCGCCTTACCGGGCGCATCCGCAGCGGATGTCGAAAAACGCATTACTGATCCATTGGAAGATGCAATCAATGGCACACCGGATATGTTTTTTGTATCCAGTAATAGCCGCGAAAACTTTTCTACAATATTGGTGCGCTTTGAAGACATAAATGATCGACTTTATGATAAAAGGCTCTCAGACCTGCGACGCGAATTACAAAATGCCGAATCATATCTTCCTGATGAAGCACTCACACCCAAAATACTGGAAATCACATCCGGCAACGCCTTTCCAGCAGCATTAATTGCGGCAATTTCACCTGCTGATGACGAAAACCTGCGTACCCAGGCTAAAAATGCCAAAGAGGCCATTGAGCAAATATCAGGTGTTGACAGAGTTGACACGGCGGCACTGGATGACCCTGAACTACAAATACGTTTTAGTCCAGAAGCCCTGGAATCTCTTCGTTTAACACCAGCACAACTATCCGATGCCGTTAAACTCTGGTTTCAAGATATTGCCGCAGGAACAACAGATATCGGAGACCAAAGCTGGTTAGTCCGCATTGTCGGTAAGAGCAGTAACCCCGAGGTCGTAGCGCAATTACCCATACCAGGTTTATCTACCGAAATACCTTTATCACAGGTCGCCAGTATTCAACGAGGCCGAAAGAAATCTACGCAAGAGGTTAGGGTAGATGGCCAACCTGCAGTCCTGTTATCTGTTATGAAACAAGATAGTGCCAATGTTATTGAGCTGGTTAAAAACTTAAACAAATGGGTTGGCGAGCAAAATGAGCTG
>JALWMR010000202.1 GCA_027083815.1 Thiotrichaceae bacterium | reverse complement strand
AGACTCATCTTCAGGATCGAAGTCTTTTAAGCTTAAATCAAAGGTGATTTTATTTTCAGCTACTTTTTTTACATTAGAAACAGAGCCACTTGAGCCAAATTCAAGTTGTCCCGAGCCGTCATAAATCACAGTATAACGTCCTTCTGGCAAAGCATTATCCATGGTTCCCTGAAGTAACTTGGTGCGTGCAAAGTTAAAGTTTTCGGCAAGTTTTATTGGCCAGCCGTGTTCATCAAATGCTGTGCCCGGGTGGGATAATTCGGCAAACGGTCGTGCGGTGCGAAAAACATCCACAAAAGGCATGGGCATACCTACGGTGTCGGCGCCGCCCTGGGGTGCTTCAGTATTGATACCCAGTGAAGGTTCAAACAGTAATTCAGGCATTTGTCCCGTATGTTTATAGAGCTTTTTAATAAGGCTCTTGCTTGAAGCACTTACATCTATTTCAGCTTTTACATCGCGTAAGTCAATGCCATTATTGATATTTGCGTCTTTATCCAGATTTATCAAAACCAGCTGCAGGTTCTGTTCTTCATCTGCACTCGCCGTTATTGGGAGTAACTGGTTTTGATTATATTTTTTTACGTTAGGCAGGGTGTGTAGAGAATAGTTCTTGCCAGCAATAGTGAAGTTGACCGTCTCGCCTTTCCTGTAGGAAAACTCTCCTTTAGCATTGGTTATTCCTGATTTTTTAGATTGGGACGTCTGGTATTTTAAACCAATCAAGGGAACGGCTGGTTTGTTAAGTGAGCTAAAGTCAGTCAATATGGCCGCAGTGATTGTCTTAGGGTCGGAGCCCGATGCAGCCTTTTTTGATTTGCCACCACCGCAGGCAGCTACCAGGCTCGTCATTAACACTATAAGCACCAGCCTAAACACAGGCTTCAATAACTCCATCATTTCCCCTTATTATTACGCTATCTTATCTTTTTTAGTCACTTACAGTGATAGCAAAGTTCAATTATACATAAAATGGCTTTATAAATATTAGCTCTGTTACATCAACCAGCTTACCAGCCTGCTTATTAACTGAATAAAAATAGCGGATAAGTTTCCTTTGGCTTAAAACCTCAGTAAAAGGATCGTAAATGATGATTGAAAAGTACACCCCCCACCTTTTTATGCCTTTTGTAAGCGCACCCTCCACATAGTCGTCGCTATGCTCCAACTTTGTTTTGTTCGGCTTAACTTTTCTCGCCCGTGGTTTAGAGCAATTGCCACTCACAATACTCACCTGCGCGCAGCGGAATTAGCTTTTCGTCTCCTAGTGCGAGCGTATCGGGCACTTGCCAGCGTTTGCGTTGCAAGTTGATGCTGCCTTTATTATAGGGGAGTCCATAAAATTCAGCTCCGTGATCGCTGGCAAAACCTTCTAGCATATCCAGCGCATTGGCTTTATCAAAGGCTTCTGCATAGAGCTCCATGGCGTGATAGGCGGTATACATACCGGCGCAGCCGCAGGCCGATTCTTTGGTGTTTTGAGCGTGCGGTGCGCTATCGGTGCCCAGAAAGAATCTGGGGCTGCCGCTGGTGGCTGCTTTGATAAGTGCCTGTCGGTGCGTTTCGCGCTTTAAAATGGGCAGGCAATAATGATGTGGACGTATCCCACCCTGAAAGATAGCATTGCGATTCATTAGCAGATGATGTGCTGTGATGGTAGCAGCTAAGGTGGCTGGTGCGCTACTTACATAATCGACCGCGTCTGCTGTGGTGATATGTTCCAGCACAATTTTTAGCTCAGGAAAATCAACCATTAAGGGGATTAGAACCGTTTCTACAAAGACTTTTTCACGATCAAAAATATCAATCTCTGGGGCGGTGACTTCGCCGTGAACCAGCAAAGGCAAGTCATTTTTCTGCATGGCTTCCAATGCGGGGTAGATATTTTTAATTTGGGTGACGCCCTTGTCTGAATTGGTGGTTGCCCCTGCTGGATACAGTTTAAGTGCCTTTATAATGCCGCTGGCTACTGCCTCTTTAATCGTCTCGGCAGAGGTGTTATCGGTTAGATAAAGGGTCATTAAGGGCTCAAAGTCTGTGTCAGCAGCGGCTGATAGTATCTCATCGCGATATTCCTGCGCCATTTTCGCCGTGGATACTGGATTCGTCAGATTGGGCATAATAATGGCGCGTGCGAATTGCCTTGCGGTATCCGGTATAACACTTTTTAAAGCGACTCCTTCGCGTACATGTAAATGCATATCATCCGGACGGGTGAGTATGATGCTATCAATCTGGCTCATCGTTTTTCTCGTAGAATGTTTATAATATTTTAGGGGTGAATAATAACAAAAGAGACGTCTGCTTTAGGGTTTATTTCGTATACTTAGGGTATGAAAAGTTTACTATCATTATTTTTATCAATCTTATTAGGCGTGACTAACCCCTTATTTGCCAGGCAAATGAATGGTTTTAATCTGGATAATGCCGTTATTCCGTCAGCACAGATTCTGAGTGGTGGGCCGCCAAAAGATGGCATTCCCTCAATTGATAACCCAAAATTTACAGCGGCAGATAAAGTAGATTATCTCAAAGATAGTGATCGCATCATGGGCGTTGTTGTAGGTACTGAAGCACGCGCTTATCCCATCAAAATTTTAAACTGGCATGAGATTGTCAATGATTCAATTAAAGGCAAGACGATAGCGGTCACCTTCTGCCCACTATGTGGTAGCGGTGTGGTTTATGAGGCAACTATCGATGGCAAGATTTACCAGTTTGGCGTGTCAGGTTTACTTTATAACAGCGATGTCTTGCTATATGACCGGCAAACAGAATCTCTTTGGTCGCAAATTTTGTCAAAAGGTATCAGTGGCAAAATGGTCAATAAAAAGCTTAGCGTAGTTCCCTCATCACACACAAGCTGGAAATCATGGCGGCTAAAACATCCTGACAGCAAGGTACTTTCAACCGAAACCGGCTATAGCCGCGACTATAATCGATCACCTTATGCCGACTACACTAAAAACAGCAGTGTTTACTTTCCATTAGCCTTTCGCAGTAAAAAGTACCACCCAAAAGAGCGTGTCCTAGGACTTTCAATGAATGGTAAATACAAGGCTTACCCTTTCTCTGAATTGGCTAAAGCGGTCAGCAAAACATCTTCAACGAGTATTCATGACAAATTTGCAGGAAAAGATCTGACCATAAGCGTAGATATTGAAAATCGCGATGGTGAGATTCATGATGCCAGTGGAAAATTGCTGATAGCGATGAACTCATTCTGGTTTGCCTGGTATGCTTTTCATCCTGATACAGAAGTATATAAACCGTAATATCAACATAGATCAAGGTAGCATCACATACAAGACCGTAAGATGACTAACTGTTAGTTAGGTAGCGAGAGGTCACTATGCATCAGATCATGCAAGATTTACATCAAGATCATATTCATCTGGCTAAAGTGCTTTGTGTGCTGGATATACAACTGGAGAAGTTGGCATCCGAAGAAGATGCAGATCTCTTTTTAATGATCGATATTCTGGACTATATTCAACATTATCCAGACCTTGTCCATCATCCCAAAGAAGATAAGGTGTATCAGGTATTTAAAGCTTACTCATCGGTAGCTGAAGATATTGTTGAAGAATTAATGGATGAACACAAACAATTACCCGACATCAGTAAAGGCTTTCATCAATTGCTGGATGGTGCCGCTAATGGTAGTGTCTTTGTTAGTCGCGAAGAGCTTTACGACAAGCTCCAGGAATTTATTGCAGTGCAACGCCGTCATATAAATATTGAAGAAGAAAAGCTTTTTCCTCTGATTAACCTAACCCTGTCATCAGATGACTGGGCGCTGATTGATAAGGCTGTAGAAAAAAGTACCGATCCATTATTCGGAGGCAGCGTTGAAACATGCTACCAAAGCTTATATGAGTCGATTAATAAGGAATGCAGTTAAACCGGCGAGGTTTAAAAGTAATTTTTTACGCTGAAATAGTATCGTACTAAAGGCTTTGCTTGTGAGCCACTTTTCTCAAGCTATTTGTATCGATGCACTATTGCATAAACAGCGTTAAACGCAGCTTTAGCTTTTTACGGCCATTGCGAAGCACATCAATGGTGATTTTGTCATTAAGCTTATGTTTCTCCAGAATATTCAAAAAGTCATTCATATCTTCGACTTTTTTGCCATCTACGGCCTGAATGACATCACCCAAAACCAGATCACCATTAACCATTTGTGAAGCAAGCATGCCTGCCTTTTCAGCCGGTGAGTTAGGTGTCACGGATAAGACTAATATGCCCTTAATGCCAAGCTCCTTCCATACCAGTTTATTCGCTGTATCATTGGCATGAAAGCCGACAATGGGTTGCACGAAACGCCCGTTAGCGATCAGGTTGGGAACAACACGATTCACCTTATCTACCGGAATGGCGAAACCAATACCAGCTGATGCACCTGACGGACTGTAAATAGCGACATTCATGCCAATCAAACGACCAGCGCTGTCCAGCAAAGGCCCACCTGAATTGCCCGGGTTAATAGCCGCATCGGTTTGAATCAGGTCATCCATATTCATGGTGCGATCAGAGATAGTACGTCCCAGCGCCGAAATAATTCCAGTAGTTAACGTGTGATCCAGACCGAAGGGGTTACCAATGGCGTAAACTTGTTGCCCGACTTGCAGGTTATTACTGGTGCCCGGCTGTATTGGGGCGGGTAAATCTTTGATGTTATCCAGCTTTAATACAGCGATATCGTGTCGTTTACTTTTCCCGATAACTCTTGCTGTGTAGGTTTTTTGATTATTAAGGCGTACCTTTGCCGTGCGATTATTTTGAATAACATGGTAATTAGTAATAATGTGACCCTTATTATCCCAGATAAAACCCGTTCCCGTGCCGCTAGGAATTTCGCGGACATCAAGTGTATAGGGATTAATCAAGCGGGTAACCGTTGAAATATAAACAACTGCAGGATTATTATGTTTAAAAAGTGCAATGGTGCCCTTTTCGTTGGGCGTTAGATCAACCCGGTTTGTCAATGTGGTTTGTGTGGCATAGCTCTTGGCATAGGCAGTCTGTGTGGCACTGTTCAGTAGTGATTTACCGGCAATAATGGACAGTGTAATAACGGCCAGAAAGAAAATGAATGATACCTTATTTCCGGGGGTGAACCTTGGCATAGAATAGTCCTTTTAATAGTCTGCACCTTTAGAGTAATACTATTGAAAATAGTTGCAATAAAAGGGAATTCAAGTATAAAAGCAGCATGAAATTTATTCCCGGTAAAATCGCTGATGTTATTCTCATAGAGCCCGATGTTTTTGGTGATCATCGTGGTTTCTTTATGGAAACCTGGCAACGTAAAACGTTTGCCGAAAATGGCATTGACTATGACTTTGTGCAGGATAATCACAGTAAATCTGCACACGGAATTTTGCGTGGCCTGCATTATCAGATTAAGCAGCCTCAAGGCAAGCTGGTGCGTGTTGTATCTGGTGCTGTATTTGATGTGGCGGTGGATATGCGCCATTGCTCCAGAACCTTTGGGCAATGGGTGGGCTATGAGCTATCAGCCGAGAATAAAAAGATGCTATGGGTACCCCCCGGTTTTGCACACGGCTTTTATGTCATGAGTGATTCAGCCGAATTTGTTTATAAGTGTACCGATTACTACGCGCCTGAGTATGAGCGTAGTGTTATCTGGAATGATCCAGAGCTTAATATTGATTGGCCTTTGGTTAACGACAAGGAACCTGTTTTATCTGAAAAAGATGCAGCAGCTCCCAATTTTTCCGGTGCTGAACGCTACAATACCCTTTTCTTTAATCAGCAGTAAATCAGCGGTGTAAGCAATGAAAAAAGTCCTCATTACTGGTGGAGATGGGCAACTGGGCTACGAATTACAACAATCAGCCCCCGCAGATGTGCTGTGTTTGCCCACCGATGTGGCAGAACTGGATATTACTCGGGCAGAGGCGGTTAATACTTATATCAAGAAACACCAGCCCGATGTAATAATCAACGCGGCGGCTTATACGGCCGTTGATAAAGCCGAGGAAGAGCAAGATTTAGCGCGAGCGATTAATACCAACGGTGTAGCTAATCTTGCACAGGCGTGTAAGGCACAGGGTATAAAGCTGATTCAGGTTTCAACTGACTTTGTGTTTGATGGTAAGGGGCACACCCCGTATCCGGTTGATGCGGCTACCGAGCCAGAGGGCATGTATGGCCTGACCAAGCGTGATGGCGATCTACAAGTGCTGGATATTCTGGGGGACGATGCCTTTATCATTCGCACTTCCTGGCTTTATTCAGCGCATGGTAATAACTTTGTAAAAACCATGTTAAACCTGATGAGCCAGCGCGATGAGCTTGGCATCATTGCTGACCAAATTGGCACACCGACCTGGGCAAATTCACTGGCACAGGCAATCTGGAAAGCCATTCAGCTTGATACCACAGGCATTTATCACTGGAGCGATGCCGGTGTTGCCAGCTGGTATGATTTTGCCCATGCCATTATGGAAGAGGGCGTGGCACTTGGTCTGCTAGAAAAAAACATTACCCTAAATCCTATTACCACAACAGACTACCCAACCCCGGCCAGTCGTCCTTGTTATAGTGTGATGGATAAAACCACTACATGGCAGACTCTGGGCATAAAAAGTGAACATTGGCGTGTTGCCTTGCGACAGATGATGCAGCAGTTGCTTCAAGCAAAAGGAAAATAGAGAACAGTTTAATGAGAAAATTAATGGTAACCGGCGGAGCCGGATTTATTGGTGCAAATTTTGTCTATTACTGGATGAGAAATCACCCGGAAGATTTAGTTGTAGTGGTTGATGCACTCACTTATGCGGGTAATGAGCCAAGTCTGGATGCGCTTAAAGACAACCCAAACTTTAAATTTGTCAAAGGCAGCATAGCCGATCAAGCCTTAATGGAAAAACTGCTGATTGAGTACGACCTTGATACAATCGTCAATTTTGCCGCAGAAAGCCATGTTGACCGTTCTATCTCTGGCCCTGATATCTTTCTGGAAACCAATATCATCGGTACACATAATCTGTTAAAAGCAGCGCGTAGCGTATGGCTGGAAAATGACCAGACAGCCAAACCCAAGCATCGTTTTCACCATGTCTCAACGGATGAAGTTTATGGTGAGCTCGATGATGATTCACCCGGCTTCACCGAAGATCATGTCTATGCGCCCAACTCACCGTATTCAGCTAGCAAGGCATCCTCCGATCACATTGTGCGCGCCTATCATCATACCTTTGGCTTAAATGTCAGCACCACCAACTGCTCAAATAACTACGGGCCGTATCAATACCCTGAAAAGCTGATACCTTTGTTTCTGACCAATATACTTCGCAATAAACCATTGCCCGTTTATGGCACTGGAAAAAATGTGCGTGACTGGCTTTATGTGGATGACCACGCCAAAGGCATCGACCTGATTTTAAACAGTGACAAAGTCGGTGAAATCTACAATATTGGTGGCAATAATGAATGGAACAATATGGATATTATCCAGCTACTGTGTAAATCTATGGATAAACGCTTTGCTGAAAACCCTGAGCTCACCAGGCAATATCCTGATGCCGCGCCAGCCAACGGTAAAAAATCGGCTGATTTGATAACGTTTGTTGAAGATCGCGCGGGTCACGACTGGCGCTATGCTATAGACGCCAGTAAATTTAGAAAAGAACTTGGTTATGAGCCGGATGAAACCTTTGAAACCGGCATCCAGAAAACCATAGACTGGTATCTGGATAATGAAGACTGGTGGCGACCCTTATTGGTTAATTGAAAGCTGGATTCGTGATTTTCGCTGTGCAGTCTTTTCCAATACTGAAATGAGTCTTGACTTCCCTGAGTCTTTTTATTCTTGACCAAGCTCTTTTTTGCTCAGATAGTTGTTTCAATGGTCGCTTTTTTGCGTGCCTCTTTTCATCGGCCAATTGCTTGGATCACGCCAGCGGTATAACAAAAAAGAACTAGCTCAACAAATAATGGATAACTCGGAAACATGTAATCAGGTTAAAAGATGAGAAGGATTGAAGAAAGGAAAACTGTCCCAAAGTCAGATACAAGAAAGTACTGGGCAGTGATGACGCTATATGAGCGGTTTGAACATACTGTGGCATTAATACTGAGTGCAATTATTAGCCTTGTCATTATTTTTGCTTTACTCCAACTAGTAAGAGAAGTAATCAATCTACTGATAACCGATATTTTATTTACTCCCCTGGATCATGGTGTTTTTCAGGTTATATTTGGCATGATTATGACCTTATTGATCTCCCTGGAGTTCAAGCATTCAATACTTAAAGTCATAGAACGGCGCTCGCATATTATCCAGGCACGCGGGGTAATTATGATTGCTTTGTTGGCATTAACGAGAAAACTGATTATTTTAGACTTTGTAGAAACAAAGTTTGAAAAGCTATTTGCTTTGGGCTTTATTATTCTAATTTTAGGAATAGTTTATTATTTGTTAAGAAAGGATGAAACAAAAATACCTGTTAAATAATAACTTTGGAACGCCTCTTTAACAATAAAACCTGAGTGAAATCTCACACGATGAAATGAAAAGTAAACTGTGCTTTTTGGGTCGATTTTACTTTGTCTCGCAACTCGCCTAAGCGAATTTCAACAAGCTGCGAGAAAGTACACCCCCCACCTTTTTGTGCGTTTTGTAGGCGTACCCGCTGCGCGCTTTAATCTTGTTTCGTTTCAGCTTTGTATGAAATCTTTTAGCTCAACAAACGAATCAATCACTGCATCAGGTTTTGAGTCACGAATATCAACACCATGGTTGTAACCATATGACATGCAGATAATATCAAAACCGGCTGCGCGAGCTGCTTTAACGTCGGAGGTTGAATCTCCCAGCATTAAGGATTTTTCAGGATCGGCACCGAGTTCTTTCGCGCCATGTAACAGGGGCAGGGGGTCGGGCTTTTTCTTTTCCAGTGTATCGCCACTAATAACAATCTCAAAGTAATCCCAAAGGCCGAGGTCTTTTAGAATAGGGTGGGTGAATTGTGCATCCTTATTGGTGATGCAACCAATTTTAATCGGCAGTGTTTTTAAGTAATCCATGCCTTCTTTAACGCCGGGGTATAAGCGGCTGCGTTTTGACGTGTTTTCTGCGTAAAGCTCACGAAAGATCGGCATGGCTTTTTCAAATATAGCTTCATCGTGAGGGGCATCCAGATGATTGGCAATACCGCGCTCAACCAGACGAATAACGCCGTTGCCTACCCAGTTGCGTGCAGCTGCTTCACCTCGAGGTGGCAATCCAACTTGCTTGAGCGTTTCATCAAGACACCACGACAGGTCAGGAACAGAGTCGACCAATGTTCCATCAACATCAATCATTATTAATTCGGGGGTGAAAATTTTAGACATATTTAAAACCTGTTTAAGGATTTTTTGCCACAGAATCACACGGAAAAAAGCTGGTTGAAACTATTGAGCAGCTTTTAACTTCCGTGTTTTTTCGTGGCAGAGTTTATTTTTATACCTTGGCTTTAGCGAGCTCAGAACGGAACTCATTTATGATTGTGTCATAACGATTTGGGTCATTATCATCACGTGCACCAAAGATGGCCGAACCAGCCACAAACATATCGGCACCGGCTTCTTTGATTTCCCTAATGTTATTGGCTTTAACGCCGCCGTCTACTTCGAGGCGAATATCATAGCCAGAATCATCAATCATCTTGCGTACTTGCTTAAGTTTTTTCATAGTTGATGGGATAAAGCTTTGGCCACCAAAGCCAGGGTTAACCGACATCAACATAATAAGGTCAACCTTGTCCATCACATATTCAAGTGCATCCAGAGAGGCGGCTGGGTTAAATACCAGGCCAGACTTACAGCCAAGATCACGCGTTAACTGCAAAGAACGATCAACGTGAATCGTGGCATCAGGGTGGAAGGTAATATAACTTGCACCTGCTTTAGCAAAATCATTTATCAAGTTGTCGACAGGGGTAACCATTAGATGAACATCAATCTCTGCAGTTACGCCGTGCTTGCGTAAGGCATCACATACTAATGGGCCAATGGTCAGGTTTGGCACGTAGTGATTATCCATAACATCAAAATGGACCACATCGGCACCGGCTTGAATTACATTGTCAACTTCTCGGCCTAAATCGGCGAAATCGGCAGAAAGAATAGAAGGTGAGATAAAGTCGGGAAGACGCGCCATGTGTTACTCCTAAAAAGTTTAATTGTTTGTCCTATTACACGAGGTTTTTCAGTAAATTACTATGCACCAAAAGGGGTATATGGATAGCAGTGGTGAAAAGGGGAAAAAAGGTAGGGGGTGCACTGCTGTCCCACAGTTTATAATTAAAAGACGAGCCTCATTTGAGG
>JALWMR010000201.1:784-2417 GCA_027083815.1 Thiotrichaceae bacterium | reverse complement strand
TCTGAAACATGGTCATTGGTGACCATTCTTCCCAGCATAAGGGTGTCGGCAAATATCATTAAAAAAGAAAAAATAGACACCGGTGCCAGGGGTAGGGAGTTCTTTATCAAGCCGATCACATTGGGCACGATTAATGCTTCATCGACCTGTTTGGCCTGGTCTTTTGGCTTAAGGTAATACCAGCTTAGCAAAATGGCCAAAACACCCGCCAGAATATTGGAGGCGGTATACAGATTAATATAATGTTGGTCTTGTGGAAAGTAAGTCCAAAACAGGGCAACCAGGAGTAAAAAAGCGATTGCGGGCAAGGCATTTTGGCTTAGCACGCCCATGCTGGTTTTTTTAATCGCCTTTAAGAAAGTGCTGTTTAAAATAACAAGATTAAAAAACAGGATGCCCAAACCGGCCAGCACTAAATTAGTTATGGTGACAGTAAAATAACCGTGATTATTAAAAAAAGTGCGCTGAATAATGGGGCTGAATAAAGCCCAGGCAGCGACAAACAGGAGGGATAAGGCTACCACCGCTATATAGCTGTTTTTCAAAAAGTGATGATGAAAAGCATGATTGTGGTGATGTGCGCTGGAGACTTCCTTAATCAATAGCTGATCGATACCCAGGCGGCTAAACAGGGCTATACCCGTTATGAAGGTCATTAATAGCTGCAGGTCGCCCGCCGCCAGCTTGGGTAAGCGATTCGTAATAATCAACAACATGGCAAAGTTAAGTGCCACCCCGGTAAAGCGTGCAATGAGCGACCACAGGCTTTGCAATAAAAGCGGATTGGCAAGTAACTTTTTTAGCATTAAGTCTTGCCTGTATTAATAAAATCAGCCAGATACTGTGTTAATGCGGGGCTTCCTACCGGGTTATCAGCCGAGGCCGCTTTTAAGCGATCAATATTGTTGAGGTGCTCTAATAACTGTTCTTTTGTGCTGGCGGTATACACACCTTCCAGTTTTCCCATCCATTTAATACCATCGGCTTGATGATCGTTGCGGTGCTCGCCCAGCTTGAATTGTCGATTCATTACAATAATGGGCGTTTGTTGCTCGCGGGCGCTGATAATATTTCCCATGCCGGCGTGTGACACAAAAACAGAAGCCTCACGGATGTTTTTATTGTATTGCTCACCATCCAGAAACGCGTGCCATTCGATATGTTGTGGCTTGTAGTTACCTTCAGAAATCTGGGCGATTACTTTCTCATCATTATTGGCGGCCCATTCATCCATATACTGAATCAGACGATCAAAGGGAAACTGGGTACCAACCGCGACAAAAATCATAGTATTGAGCCTTTATAGATAACGTCTCTGCCATCACCATTTCTTTCACTTAAAGGTTCCCACTGGGTCATTACCAGATCAGCATGCTTTTTGACCATGCGCCCCGAGCGGGATAACACACTAACATTGGCGATGCTATCAACCCAGATGGTCTTAATGGGTAAAAATTTGGCTAATAAAATGGCAATCGCACCGGGTGCAGCACCCGTAGAAATAATGGCAGTTGGGCGCTCTTTAATGAAAATCCATAGCAGTTGAAAAGCCAGGGGGATCAGCTTGTGTTTACTATCTGACGCGGCATCCACAATACTAATGATTTTACGATTTTTGGAAGATGATGAGTAC
>JALWMR010000201.1:0-774 GCA_027083815.1 Thiotrichaceae bacterium | reverse complement strand
TGTGACATAAACCACATCGAACTCAGTTTCAAGCGGATTGCAGATTTTATTCAGCTGAATCCAGTGTCCGCCTGGAGAAGCAATGGCAAGAATTTTCTTTTTGGCGCTCATAAAGTAATCGACTTCTATTAAAAACTAGGCGGGTTTTCTAAGATAAAATGCAGCCTGGTCGCCCGCTTTGGCATCATTTAGTTGTTTGCTATGACGTTCAAACTCGCGTATATCGGCTGCACTGAAAATTGATTTTTCAGGGTTTACAGCGTAGGATTTTTCATCGTGTAGTGCGATATCCTGTTGATATTGCTCGCTGCCCCAACGCTGAAAAGCAAAGGAGTCATACACCACATCATAAAGGTTGAAGCCAGTTTTAACGGCAAGATTATGCATGCTTTTAATGGAGTGTAAGAAGAGATGACGAGGTGCATCCAGTTGTACCCAGTCAACACCATAAGTACGCCATGCCCAGGATGTCACGGTTGGAATACGAATCATGCAAATGCCGCCTGGTTTTAATAAATTAAAGGCTTGCTGCATCACCTCTAGCTGGTCATAAACATGTTCGTAAGAGTGGTTGAACATAATAAAGTCAAACCCATCTTGAGGCTTTGCTGCCGGTTTAAGATCGTGTATAGACTTTTTTTCAATCATCAGGCCATTATCATAGCGAATATCTTCAGTATTAAAGGGATCAATGCCTAACAGATTTTTAAAGCCAGCTTCTTTTAATGAATTCAATAAATGACCCGCGCCACAACCAACATCGAGAATTTTAGA
>JALWMR010000200.1 GCA_027083815.1 Thiotrichaceae bacterium | reverse complement strand
TGTCGTCCAGCATTACATAGCGAGGCCTGGTTTGGCCTTTTTTGCCCTTCAATGCAAAGAACTGGACAGGTATATTTAAGTTTTTCTGTTTTGATAGCAGTGTTATACTCCGCAGCGATGTTATTATATGGATTCACATCTTCATGAGAATTTTCGTTTTGGTCAGTGCGCTTGTTTTGCTGACATCTTGCTCCGCAGTTAAAACTCAGGGCACAATGCCACAAAAAACGTTTCAATATGCCTATCAGGGCCCTTCTCGTGTTTTAACGTCACCGGGTTTTGCCAAACAGTTGTCTTCTGGACAAACAGGCAGTCATATTAAAATCAAATTGCAAGACGGCACTATTGCAACGGTTAAGTTAGGGCGTCGTTACTTTTCAGCCAGTGGACATGACTGTCGCAAATACACGGTTCAAGCCAGACATGAATACACTGCCTGTACTATTAACGGTCGCTGGTATGAAGCTAGCCCTATTATCGTTAGCAACTAATTTTATATGAAAATTTTTCGCTCCGTATTATTCTGGTTATTTTTTGTTGTGCCGATGGCATTAGGTACAACGTATTATTTAAAGTACGCCAGTAAACAATATCAATCCTCTGCACATTTTACGATTGAAAAAAGTGGTCAAACTCGGGCTGACCCTCTAGGTTTACTGACTGGCTTGCCCGGCAATGTCTCATCTACACAAGATGCCTTGATAATTAAAGATTTTATTGAGTCAAGTGAGGTTATAGCGCGAATAAAGGATCAGATCGATATCAAGAAGCTTTATGCACGCGATGATAAAGACTGGTTGTCACGACTGGATAAAGATGCCAGTCTTGAGGATGTTCTTGAATACTGGAAAAAAAAGGTTAAGGTTGAGTTTAATACATCGTCCGGAATTATAAATCTCAAGGTGCTGGCCTTTGAGCCACAAGACACCATTAAAATCATCAATGCAGTACTTAAATCCAGCGAAAACCTGGTGAATAATCTCTCTGATAAAGCTCGCCAGGACGGTTTGAGTTTTGCCAGAAAAGAATTAAGCAAAGCGGAAAACAACTTAAAAGTAGTGCGCGCAAAAATTCGCAGCTTCAGAGACAAAGAACAAGCACTCAGCCCTGAAAAGAATATTGAAATGAAGATGAGTCTTGTTGCCAAACTTGAGGCTGATCTGGCACAGGCAGAAGCAGAGCTACGCGGTTTAAGCGTTTCCTTGCAAGATAGATCACCCAAAGTTAGGGCTGCAAAAAATAAGGTCTACGCCTTAAAAAAACAAATTAAAAAAGAAAGAAACAAGAAGATTTATGGTAGCCATCAGAAAAAAAGGAATTCGAAAAGCGTTGCCGCAATTGTCTCTCAATATGAAGAATTACTAACAGAACAGGATTTTGCTGAAAAAGCCTATGCATCAACACTGTTGAATATGGAAAAATCGAGGATAGATGCCACACAAAAGCATCGCTATCTAACCGTTATTGTGCAGCCTCAGTTACCGGAGGAGGCGACAAAACCAAACATACCGGATGATATAATCGTCCTGTTTTTATATAGCTTGCTCGCATGGGGAATTCTCGCCTTAGTCATTGCAGCAATTAGGGACCACGCTGGCTGGGTTTAAACGATTATGAAAAAAACAATTTTCAATTTAATTATATGCATCGCCTCAAGCTTTTTACTGCTGACAACGGCTGTTGAGGCAAAGGCGGTTAAACCGGCTCCTGTTTCTAAAACAGCGACACCTTTTGGGAGTCAATTATTTACAGGTAGTTTTCAATCGAACCGCAATGATGGGCTTGATCCAAATTACAGGCTAGTAACGGGTGATAAGCTGGCCTTGCATATGTGGGGGCAAGTAACCATAGATGAGGTCTTGACAGTCGATGCCAATGGTAACATCTTTATTCCTGAAGTGGGTGAGGTAAAAGTAGCAGGGGTTCGTGCTGGCGATGTTTCAAGCCTGGTAAAGAGCAAAGTTGCTACGGTATTTAAAGAAGGTGAAGATGTTTATGTTAACCTGATTACGACCACACCCATTAGTGTTTTTGTTACCGGTTCGGTAATGAATCCGGGGCAATATACCGGCACCGCATCTAATAGCATACTCTCTTACCTTTTTAAGGCAGGCGGTGTAGATCCTGCCAGAGGCAGTTATCGCGATGTCAAAGTGTTACGCCATAACCGTGTTATTGCCCGGGTTGATTTATACCCCTTTTTGCGAAAAGGCCAGATCAAACATATCAAGTTCCAGGATGGTGATACCATCGTCGTTAGCGAACTTGCCTCAACCATTGAGGTCACGGGTGATAGCTTAAACCCCTACCGTTTTGAATTTTTGGGTCGAACCATGACCGGCCGGGAATTAATAAAATACGCACGACCTGCTGCTAAAGTGACGCATGTAGCGATAAGAGGCGCACGTAATAGAAAGCCATAT
>JALWMR010000199.1 GCA_027083815.1 Thiotrichaceae bacterium | reverse complement strand
GTGATGAGGTGTTACCTCCCATTCGTTTGCAAGCTCAGTCCGATTTTTATGATTATGATGCTAAATACCTTTCCAATGAAACGCAGTACCACTGCCCATGTGGACTTGATGAGGAGGCAGAACGTTCACTAAAGGCATTATCTCGTACAGCTTTTGACGTGCTTAAAGGTCGTGGCTGGGGACGAATAGACGTAATGCAAGATAATGTTGGGACTTTCTGGTTGATAGAAGTTAATACAGTGCCAGGCATGACCGATCATTCACTAGTGCCTATGGCTGCGGAGGCAAAAGGCATGAGCTTTGCTGATTTAACGGTTGCAATTTTGGAAACAACATTAGCCAAAGGGGAAAATGAACATGCTTAAAAAGAGCAGGAAACGTCAACAGGTTACCCCGAAAAAAACCGCCCGTACACCGGTTCGGGAGTATATAAATCTACCGTGGAAGCGAGTAGCGTTTTATTTGTTGATGTTGTTGCCAGTAATCGGAGTAATTGCGACTTACCAATGGATTCAGAACCCGGAAAATTTGACAATCAAAACCGTTGAAGTAACGGGAGATTTAAAGGTACTCGATAAAAAGGTTTTACAGCCAGTGATTGAGCCTTACGCCAAAACCAATTTATATCTTTTGGATAGCGATGCACTGGAAAAAGATATTGAAGCCAATCCCTGGGTTCACTCAGCATCAATGACAAAGGTATGGCCAGATAAGCTCGTGATTAAAATTTTTGAGCAAAAGCCGGTAGCCTATTGGGGCAAGCATGCCATGTTAGCTGATAATGGTGAAATCATTGAAGCTGTATTGGAAAATGGTAAGGCTGATCTACCGACTTTATTTAGCCCCAATGAAAAGGGACGCAATATGGCAACTGGCTTTTTAAAAATCAGAAAATGGATGGAAGGTTTTCCATTAAAGATAGTGCAGTTTAAAGAAGATACGCGAGGCTCATGGCAGGTAAAACTGGAAAATGGCATGACCTTGAAGATAGGACGTAACCAACAGGAAAAACGTTTAAGACGCTTTATGGTGGGTTACAAGGAACGTTTAATAAATGTAATAGATAAAATCAGTGTGGTGGATTTGCGTTATACCAATGGTTTTTCAGTCAAATGGAAGAAAGGGCTGTCAGCAGACAGTGTTTTTAAAGGAATAGGGGATCGTCATGGGTAAACCTTTACAGGAAATAACAATGTCTGTGAGTAATGAAGGCAACATGATTGTTGCACTGGATATTGGCACATCAAAAATAGTCGCTTTAATTGGTGAAGTAAATGATGAAGGCGGAATAGAAATAGTTGGAATCGGCAAGCATCCATCACGAGGTATGAAAAAAGGCGTGGTTGTGAATATTGATTCGACCATTGAAGCAATTCAACGTGCAGTTGAAGAAGCTGAGCTAGTGGCGGGTGTCAATATCAATTCTGCTTATGCGGGCATTGCCGGTAGTCATATTCAAAGCCTTAACTCGCACGGTATTGTGGCGATCAAAGATAAGGAAGTGACAGAAGGGGATCTTGAACGTGTCATGGATGCCGCCAGAGCCGTTGCAATACCGGCGGATCAACGCATTTTGCATGTTCTCCCGCAGGATTATGTGATCGACCAGCAGGAGGGGATTCGCGAGCCAGTAGGCATGTCAGGTGTGCGTCTTGAGGCACGGGTTCATTTGGTGACAGGGGCACAAAGTGCAGCACAAAATATTATCAAATGTGTTGATCGTTGTGGGCTGGATGTTGACGATATTATTTTGGAGCAAGTTGCCTCAAGTTATGCCGTATTGGAAGACGATGAAAAAGAGCTGGGCGTTTGCATGGTTGATATTGGTGGTGGCACTAGTGATATAGCCATCTTCTTGAATGGCGCGATCCAGCACACCGCCGTTATTCCAATAGCTGGCGATCAGGTAACCAATGACATCGCTGTTGCAGTAAGAACAACCATGCAGTTTGCCGAAAAGTTAAAAATTGATCATGGCTATGCTTTGCGACAGCTTGTGACAGAAGATGAAATTATCGAGGTTCCCGGTATCGGTGAGCGTGAATCACGTGGGCTATCGACACAAACGCTGGCGTCGGTGATAGAGCCGCGCTATGAGGAATTGTTTACGCTAATACAGGCAGAAATACGCCGTAGTGGATTTGAGGAATTGATTGGGGCAGGCATCGTTTTAACTGGTGGTTCGTCCAAAATTAGAGGCGCGGTGGAACTTGCTGAAGAAATTTTCCATATGCCAGTACGTATTGGCTCGCCGCTTAAAGTGGGAGGGCTAAAAGGTGATGTTGAAGACCCCATTCACGCGACCGGCGTAGGTCTTTTGCATTATGGCGCAGCACAACATGAGATAACGGGAGGCAGTGCTTTTACCCATGTCACGCATGAAAATCTGTGGGATAGAATGAAAAGCTGGTTTGGAAATAATTTGTAAAGTTTAGTTTGTAAGTTTTATTCAAAATGTTTTAGAAGGAAGCATTTTGATGATTGTTAGAAGTTGTTGACAGGAACGTTGACACTATTTTAGTTATTTTAATCACATCGAAAGATATATAAAAAGGAGTTTAGGGCTATGTCTATGTTTGAACTAATGGATACGGAAGCAAGTAATGCAAATATCAAAGTAATCGGCGTTGGCGGTGGTGGCGGTAATGCTGTTCAAAATATGGTTGATGCAGGGGTTGAAGGCGTGGAGTTTATTTGTGCCAATACCGATGCACAGGCACTGGAAGGGTCTGATGTACAATCGCTCATCCAATTGGGGAATGCCTTAACCAAAGGTCTGGGCGCTGGTGCTAATCCTGAAATAGGTCGTGAAGCCGCGCTAGAAGATCGTGAGCGTATTAAAGAGTTGGTACAGGGAACCGATATGCTCTTTATTACTGCAGGTATGGGTGGTGGAACCGGGACAGGCGCTGCACCGGTTGTAGCAGAGATGGCAAAAGAACTAGGTGTATTGACTGTTGCTGTGGTTACCAAACCGTTCCCTTTTGAAGGGCCAAAGCGTATGCAGGCTGCTGAGGAAGGTATTGCAGAGTTAGGCAAGCATGTTGATTCTATTATCACAATTCCCAATGCTAAACTTCTAACGGCTTTAGGCAAAAATACTACCTTACTGGATGCCTTTAAAGCAGCCAATGATGTGTTGTTAGGCGCGGTACAAGGCATTGCTGATCTAATCACTCGCCCTGGCCTAATTAACGTTGACTTTGCTGATGTACGTACTGTAATGAGTGAGATGGGCATGTCCATGATGGGAACAGGTATTGCCAGTGGCGATGAGCGAGCCACCAAAGCAGCCAATGCAGCAATTTCAAGCCCACTTCTGGATGATATTAATTTACAGGGTGCGCGTGGTATTCTGGTGAATATCACCGCAGGGCTGGATATGGGCATACACGAGTTTGAAGAAGTTGGTGCCGCCGTGCGCGAATTTGCACATGATGATGCTACTGTTGTTGTCGGTACCGTTATTGATCCAGAAATGAGTGATGAAATCCGTGTGACTTTGGTTGCAACCGGTTTGGATAAGCCAGCAGCTGAATTAAAAGCTGTGCCCACACAAGAAAGAGCCAACAGCAGCCTTCGTCCTGTTGAAATTGAGCAGCCTCGTGTTGCCGCAGGTGGTGGTTATACGGCACCTGTTTACGATTCTGCGCCTCAGCAAGCACAAGGAACTGATAACAGCTATTTAGATATTCCAGCATTTTTACGAAATCAGGCTGATTAATGTAGTTAGTACTTACTTGGTTAGTACTTAGTTTTTCAATAAATTAAAGGGATAGGTATGTTTTATGCCAATCCCTTTTTTTATTTATAAATAAAGGAGTTAAAAGTCCCTAAAACAGAGAAAACGCTTAAAAAGTAGGGGGGTGTACTTTTTAAGAGTATTTTTTAACCGTTTATCTGATTGTTGGCGATAAGCGTTGATGTTTTACAGAAAAAAGGTAAGCTCTAATACATATAAAAATAAAGTAGTTGGTTTTTGAGTGTTTGGTCTTTCATTTTTTAGATTTTAGATCAAGCTGAAAGAGGCCGTAGTTACACTATTTAATAATTACAACAATTAATATCCTTTTCATTTATGAAGCATAAGAGAACACAATCTGGTTTTTCGTTTATAGAGATACTCGTTAGTGTATTGATTATGAGTGTTGGCCTTTTAGGCTTGGGCGGTTTACAAATTGCCGGCGTAAAAGGTTCAAATAATGCTCATTATAGAACTACTGCAGCAATGTTAGCCCAGAATCTTGGTGATCGAATGCGTTCCAACCGTGAGGCAGTGAAAAAGGGTTACTATGAAAAAGCCGTGGCTTGTAGTACTACGCCATTAATCTGCCGGAAAAGTGGAACTGAATGTTCTACGCAGGAATTAGCAAAGTTTGATATTTATGAGATTAAATGCGGGGTTAGTGTCGATTCACGCCCGCGTGAAGGCGGTGTTCAAAACCTTTTACCAAATGGGAATATGGCCGTTACTTGTAAGAATAAATGTGCAGTTACTGATAAGAGACGCGAGATGGAAATAAAAATCTCCTGGAATGAACAACAGCTTGATAAAGATGAATCCCCTGACGAAACTTTAGAAAGAGAGATGAAAGTCTTAATAATACCCTAATACATAAGCACCATGAAAAATTCTCCCTCCCAATCCATACAGCAAAAAGGCTTTTCGTTAATTGAGCTACTAATTGCCTCTACATTAGGTGTTTTTATTGTGGGCGGCATTCTTATTAATTTTATAAGTACTAAAGAGTCTGAGAAAGTACGTTCGGCAATTAGTGAAATTGACTCAAATGCCAGAACTGCATTGCAAATTATCAGACAGAATGTATCGCATGCGGGTTACCCTTCCACAAAAAATATCAGGATAGAAAAGCCTTTCTATTCGCAATCCGATGGGCCGGCAACAAACCTGGTTTGTTCAGGCGGAACTCATGTGAATGGTGCTACACCAGGAACCGATGAATATACAAGTGATGCGGATATCGGAGATATCATGACCGTTGTCTATTTGGCAGATAATCCTTGTTTACCAGGAAAAGCAAGTTGCACAGGAACGACAGATATAAACCCAGATGCTTTAGTCTATACAGATTGTCTTGGCGGGGGAGGAGAGGTACGTGATTCTCAAGCGGTTTCCTGTAGTGTAGAAAAAATGCCAAACGCAGAAGATGCCAAAATATATAGCACTTTTTATGTTAGTAATGATGATCACACTTTGTATTGCAGAGGTAATAGAAGAGGTGAAATGGCCTTGGTGGAAGATATTGAAAATATTCAATTTCTTTATGGCGTTAAACAGGATGATGGTACGAGAAAATATTTAGATGCAACACGCATAGAGCAAAAAAACTGGTGGGGACTGGTTAACAGTGTTCAGGTAGGACTATTGGTACGCTCTTATGATAAAAATGTTCTTAAACAGGATGGCAAAGAGTATTACACCGTTCTGGATAAAAAAATAAAAGTTAAGGACAGGCGTCGTATGTACCGAGTCTATTCAACAACGATAGACTTACCAAATCAAAGAAGAGGCGAGTTTTTATGAGCTCACATCAAATAAAAACCCGAAGCTGCAATGCTAAACAACGGCAAAGACAAACTGGTGCAACGCTTTTAAGTGTGCTTATTTTTCTTATCCTCATGAGCGTAGTGGGTGTTGCCGCAAGTAAAATAACCGTGATGGATATATTGGTTGCAGGTAATGACCAAATGCAAATGGAAGTCTATCAGGAAACTTCTAATAACTTACGAAAATTAGCCACAGTCATCGCATTATCAGCCCCCTTATTGAAAAAGGATGGAGCACACTTTGATCAAGATACGGGTATTTATGATGTTCCAGAAGATACAGAAAATCCTAATACTGAAGCAAAAATAAAAGATGTTAGTAAGGGTGACCGCGAGAAATTCTATGAATGTGAAGCAGGAGGCCTGGCTGTTAGTGTTGGTCAGAATGTACCTCACTGTTTTTTATATGAATTTCAACTGATGCAGTCAAAACGTAATTCTGGTGCACGTGATAGGCATGTAAGAGGAGCGGGAAAAGAATTTCCTAATCCTGGAGATAATAAGTTGTTCTAATGAAATTTAGGATAATTATTAAATAAAAGCGTTTAAACCAAATTCAATATTAAAAATAAAACAGGCAGTAAACTCACAAGGCAATTTGCATGAAATACTCAGCTAAGATCATATTAAATACATTTGTTACCAGCTTATTACTTGCATCACCTCTCTATGTGCAAGCAGATGACACTGAAGTTTTCTATTCGGTTAACGTGTCTAAACCCAACTTAATGTTTGTTATAGATATTTCGGGTAGTATGAGAGCGATTGTTCCGAATAGTGGAAATGCCAATAACACTGCCTCCCATACGGTTGATAGACGTATCGCAAACAGGGATGATGATGCTGAACAAGCTGTTGGAGGGGGCAATATGCTTTTACGTGATACCTATCTGGATCTTGGTTATGATGGCTATGATTTTCGTGGTCCTGACCGAATAGGTTTACGGTTTTACGATCTGGATATACCTCAGGGAGCAGAAATAACCAATGCTTATATTCAGTTTGAAGTTAGGGATGTTGATGCCAGATCATCACAAGATATTGACCTGACAATTAAAGGTGAGGCTTCGGATAATGCCCGTCGTTTTAAAAACCAAAGCTCCAGGCGCATTAATGATAGAACAGTTGTTGGTACCAGCGTTGACTGGCAGCCACCTGCCTGGACTAATATTGGTGACAAAGGGGAGGATCAACGTACACCTGACTTGACTGAGATTGTACAAAGTATTGTAGATAGAAATGACTGGGATAATGACAATGGTATGGTATTTATCATTGAACCCAAGCCGGGAAGTACCGGTGCCCGTGTTGCAAGGTCATTTGATAATAGTTCTAGTCGTGCGCCTATGCTTCATGTTGAATACAATACCATTGAAGCGGGTGGTGACTTAACGCGTCTACAGGTAATGCAACGCGCCCTTAGAAGAGTGCTGGAAACGGCACCAGATAATGTTAACGTGGGTCTGATGAACTATGGACAGGCTCCATTACGAAGAAGCAACCCTGAAAAGCGAAGAACGCATTCTGTTTCGGGTGTTGCTTTTCCAATATCTGATATAAATGCTTTGGCTGATCCGATTATATCCAATTACAATTCAATAGATAACTTGCCCGACCCATCCAGCACTGTCACAGTTCGGGAATATATTGCTGATGTTGCTGATACCTGGCGTCCTACCTCCTGGACACCAATTGTTGACTCTCTTTACGAGGCGGCTCTTTATTTTCGTGGTGAGAAATTACATTACGGTGATACTAAGCCCAGTACGACAGGGGCGCACCCTTCTACGTATGAGGGCAACCCAATAACCCATGATGTTTATGTGACTGGAAGAGATCATGCAACCGCACCCAAATATATTAGCCCTATACAAAGCAGTTGCCAGTCAAACTATATTGTATTAATGACGGATGGGGCGCCTACCTATCGAGATGAAAACAATAATTCTCAGGAAGGTCCTTTTGCAAGAATTCGCGGCACAGCCAATGGCCCACAAGGACCACTTGCTAATGCAATAACCAGTTGTTCAACAGCTGTAGGGGTAGGTAAGCAAGGAAAGTGTGGTGCTGAAATAACCCATTATATAGCCTCGCATGATAACAGCACGGAGTTTGATGGAGATCAGCTTATAAAAACTTACACGATAGGATTTGGATCAGGAATAAGTAGTTCTACCCAAAACTATTTAAAAAGTTTGGAAACCATTGATGATGACCCTGATACTGCTGCAGTAGAGGATGGTTACTTTCCAGCTGATAGCCCAGAAGAACTTGCAGATGCATTTAGAAAAATTCTGGAGCAGGTTGCAACACCCTCCGGTACATTAGCATCGCCAGGATATAGTGTGAACGTTAAAAATGGTCTGGAGCATGAGAAAGATATTTATATCCCGGTGTTTGATAGAAAAAATTCGTCAAGGTGGTCGGGTAACCTGAAAAAATTCCGTTTGGATGAAGTGGGTAAAAGCAGGTTAATTCGTGGTAAAAACCATCTAAATGCTGTCGATGAATTAGGTGCTTTTACCGTTGATGCCTGGGACTATTGGTCAACCAGCTCTGAAGCAGATGGTATTGATGTAGAAAAAGGTGGTGTTGTTAGCAAGCTAAATCCTGCGACAAGAAAATTGTATTCAAATATCACTGCTAGCAAAGATCTCACTGTGCCCGGCAATCAGTTAACCGCTGATAACAGTATGACTGTAACAAATGCCATGTTAGGAATTGCTGCCGGTTCTACCCAGGCAGAACGAGTACAGTTGCTAAATTATATTCGTGGTTGGGAAGATGGTTATGCGCCTAATAGTGACCCAGCAATTAATAATTGGTTATTGAGTAAGCACAAAGGAAAAACAGATGCAATACCGACTCATCATATGGGGGATATGCTTCACTCCAAGCCGGTTATCTTTACATATGGTGAAGGTAAACAATATATTTTTGCGGCAACAAATGAAGGCTTTTTGCATGTGTTTGACACAACAAGTGGTGAAGAAAAGTTTGCCTTTATGCCCAAAGAGTTATTAAAGAACATAGAGCCTCAAATGAGAAATGAAGGTACTGCGATAGATCATCTTTATGGAATTGATGGTACCTTGACAATCTGGCACGATGACAAGAATAAAAATCAAATTGTAGATGGTACTGACAAGGTCTATTTGTACTTTGGTATGCGTCGAGGAGGGCGTGCATTTTATGCGCTTGATATAACAAACCCTAATAAACCAAAATTCAAATGGCGTGTTTCTGCAGATGATTATCCGTCAATGGGCTACTCCTGGTCGCCACCCTACTTAGCAAGAATTCGTAATAGCGGAGGCACTTGTACAAATGGTCAAGTCAATTGCCGTGAGGCTTTAATAGTTAGTGGTGGGTATGATCCAATAGAAGACAGAGATAAGCCAAATCAACCGGGTATTTTGGATAATGCAAGTAAGAATGTTGTTACCACAATGGGCAAAGATATATTAATGTTTGATGCAGAATCAGGCTCAAAGCTTTGGTCATTACGTGATAATTTAAATGATACAACCTCTATTAAAGATAGTATTCCGGGTGGGTTGAGAATACTGGATACAAATAAAAATGGTTTAGTAGATCGTTTCTACTTTGGTGACACGGGCGGAAACTTGTGGAGACTGGATTTTGATGAGATTATCGATGGAAAAGATACTAATCAATTAACAAAACTGGCAAAGCTTAGCCAAAATAACAGGCAGGGGGCGCGTAAGTTCTTTAATGAGCCCGATGCTTCTCGACTTAAAGTGAATGGTCGTAGTGCTTATCTTATTTCTATCGGTAGCGGGTTCAGAGCGCATCCAATGGATGAATCTATAACCGACAAGTTTTTTATGATTGTTGATTATTCACCTTATAAAGCTATTGATGAAGATACGTTTGAAACGGTAGAACTTAGTGACCTTGCAAAAATTACGATTTCTGGTGCTATTGGCCAAACAACTGTTGAGCAAACAGATTCGTTAAAAAACAAGAAAGGTTGGCAAGTTAACCTGCCTGAAGATGGTGAAAAAATACTTGCTACTTCTGTTACCTTTGATGGGGTTGTTGTCTTTACTACACTTGTTCCAAAACCGGTAGCCTCAGGTGCAGATCAGTGTGCTGCACCTGCTACACAAGGACGTATTTATGCGATTAATGTGTTAACAGGCAAGGCCGGGTTGCATCTTGGCAATCAAGACAACGGAAATGGTGATGATGGAAATGGTGACGGAACTACTAGCCATGAACCAAAGCCATCAGAGGTTTCTATCATAGTCTCAAAAGGTGAGATTCCTAGCAAGCCACAAATTATATTTAATGGCTTAAAAGTGAATAAAGCAGCAGATACTTGTACACAGGCTGTTGATTTAAGAGTAGGTAAAAAGTTAAGGCAAGCTACGGATTATGATGCCTGTCGTTTAGAGTCAATCTATTGGAGTGATCCAGTAGTAAATGGGAGATAAAATGAATAGAATTATTTCACACTCCAGCCTTACTTTAGTCTTAATGCTAACGTTTCCAAGCTTGCTAATAAGTCAGCAGGCTAGTGCAGAAATATATAAATGTGTTAAAAAAAGTAGCGGCGAAGTTTTTTACAAAGATAAGCCATGCCCCGTTGTTGATAAAGAAACCAAAATGGAGGCAGTTAAAGACCCTAAAAACGGCTATTTTCCACCTAAGTTTATTAATAAGGAGGCTGATAACTCGGGTTTTAATGAAGTGTTAGGTGAAAATGACAGCTCTACGACAAAAAATAAAAAAGAAAAAGCCGACACTGAGGATGTTAGTTCTACTGAAAGTAATAATCAATATAAATCAGGATCTTCGCGTTCTACGCCAAACATGGTGGCAATTAAGGGCGCTGGAAGTAATAATGGCGCTGTTGAGTCAACGTCTAGAGCTGGTCGCTTAAAATCTAAAAAAATGCCTCATCGTTCCAGTAAGAGT
>JALWMR010000198.1 GCA_027083815.1 Thiotrichaceae bacterium | reverse complement strand
ATAAGTAAACACAGAGGGGCTTGATCTGAATAACAGTGTCAATGCACTTTAGAGGCTCACAAGCTTCCTCTGTGTCCTGATAAATCAGAAGCTATCTAATTTATCATCTTTTGAGAGATACAAGAGGCTCCTTAATTATCAAGGCAGGAACTCTTAAAGGATTCTCGTGAGGAGCTGCATTTTATCTCAGAAAGTCGTAATGGGTTGCTGGGACTAGCATCGTGGCGCACTTTAAACAAAATGGCAGAGTCCTGGGTGATTAGTGATTCAATGGTGTCACATTGACTAGTCGTTGCACATTGCAGGTTTTTTTCATCATAAACCCTATAGGTATCACTGTTCACCTTTTTGATTAAGTCGGTGGTTTTGGCGCGGCTAATAGTCAGGTCAAACACGGTAAGATCTGAAACCTGTACCTTGGAGACTTCTTTTTTAAACGTATATTCTTTATCGGGTGCATCCAGCGGTGGCGGGTCTATTGTAATAGTATCCACTGTTAGCTCGTATTGATAACCCCATTGATAAGTAAAGCCCTTAATGTCACCTTCATAACTTTGCCAGCTATCACGTGTGCTGTTGCGTACTTGAAAACACAAGCGCAGTGAAAAAGCGCTGCATTCAACTTTATGATCGTTCACAAACAGGGTGTTTTCATCAATAACGCCGGGGCTCTTAACGTTACTCAGATCAATGCCTTTACATCCACCGAGTGCAAGCAAAGCAAAACCAGCCAGCAAGAAAATATTGTGTATGGCGGCGTTTTTCATTTGGTTTTTTCCTGTGTCTATAAAAGATTGTTTCTTATGACCTGATTGATTCACACAAAGTTTCAAGTATTTAATCAAAGCCGGCTAATACTATTTTGCCTTTTGCTTTACCCGACTCAAGAAGGGCGTGGGCTTTAATTAAGTTTGCAGCATTAATTGTGCCATAATTCTCTGCAGATGTTGTTTTTATTGTTTCTTTATCGACCATTTTAGCTACCTTGCCCAGCAACTCATGTTGTTTAATCATATCCTCTGTTTTAAACAGTGAGCGGGTAAACATAAACTCCCAGTGGACAGCAACACTTTTGCGTTTGAAAGGCATGATGTCAAAAACATCAAGGTCATCAATAACACCGATATGACCCTGGGGTGCGATGAATTCAGCAATATCTTGCAGATAATCGACCGTGTGCGTCAGGGCTGCAACATACTCCACATTGTTGATGCCAACTTCTTTTAATTCGTCACTTAAAAGATGGCGATGATTAATTACTTTGTCGGCACCGAGTTCTTTGACCCATGCAGTTGTCTCAGGACGGGAAGCGCTGGCAATAACCTTAAGGCTGGTTAGCTGTTTGGCCAACTGAATCATAATAGAGCCAACGCCACCCGCTGCACCAATAATCAATAGATGTCCTTTTTGTTTCTTTGTTAGAGATAAGCGGTCAAACAAGGTTTCCCAGGCGGTAATTGTGGTAAGGGGCAGGGCGGCAGCTTCAACAAAATTCAAACTTTTGGGCATTGTAGCAACCAGGCGCTCATCCACCAGATGATATTCTGCATTGGTTCCCTGTCGGTCTAGCGCACCGGCATACCAGACCTTGTCCCCGACTGAAAACAGGCTGGCTTCATCACCAATGGATTCAACAACACCGGCTGCATCCCAGCCCAGTATTTTGTTTTCACCCTGAGGGTCTACCCGCTGGCGTATCTTGGTATCCACCGGGTTTACCGATATTGCCTCGATTTTAACTAATAAATCCCTGCCCAGAGCAAACGGCTTTGGTATTTCAATATCTAACAGGGCATTAGAATCCGTAATAGGCAAAGAATGTTGGTAAGCGACGGCTCTCATAAGGTTTTCTCATCTGTTCGTTTTTATCAATTATAGAGCATTTTTTCGACGGAATATTATCCACGTCCCCGATAAGCCGGTACATCCTGGTCGGGTACCCAGACTCCATTGGGAATTTTGCCGTAAGCAAAGAAAACATCAATTGGCATGCCTCCCCGTGGATACCAATAGCCTCCTATCCGAATCCATTTAGGTGTGATTTCATCAATAAGTCGACGTGCAATACTCACGGTACAATCTTCATGAAAAGCACCGTGATTTCTAAAGGAACCTAAAAAAAGCTTCAATGATTTGCTTTCGACCAGTTTTTTATCGGGAATATAATCAATAAGCAGATGAGCAAAATCGGGTTGGCCCGTCATCGGGCATAAAGATGTAAACTCAGGTGCCGTAAATCGCACGACATAATCAATATCAGATTGCGGGTTAATTACGCTTTCTAGTTCAGCTTGCTCAGGTGACTCTGGTAGTTGGGTGCTATTACCTAACTGTTTCAGGTTATTATAAATGCTGTCATCATTCATCATGGTTACTCTTTTTTGACTCTATGGGTGATTATTCATTCCCGTCTGTTTATTATCAATTATAGAGCACCTTTACTGTGATAAAGGAGAAAAGTGACAAAAAGTAGGGGGGTGTACTTTTAACTGATTTATTGAGTAAGTTGAATGAGCCTGATAAAGCCAGCTAGAATGAAACGTAGCAAGGTCTTACTTGGTTAATAAGATAGTTATTGGGTTATTGTATTTGTGGGTGCGTAAAATGCGTACTAGACTAGGAAGTATTATCTTTCTTATATCAATGTGTTCAAACCTCTTCCAATATTAAAATAAAGGGAAACAAAGCAATGACCTTAGCCTCAGAACTCCTTGTAAACTGTTTAGAAAATGAAAAAGTGGAGTATATTTTTGGGATTCCGGGGGAGGAGAACATCGCCGTTATGGATGCCTTGCTGGATAGCTCGATACAATTTATAACCACCCGGCATGAGCAAGGTGCGGCTTTTATGGCGGATGTATACGGGCGCCTGACCGGGAAGGCAGGTGTCTGCCTGTCGACATTGGGGCCGGGTGCAACTAACCTGATTACCGGTTTTGCTGATGCCAATATGGATTGTGCGCCGATTGTAGCGATTGCCGCGCAAGGGGCTACCACTCGCAAGCATAAAGAAAGTCATCAAATAGTGGATTTACTTAGTTTGTTTAAGCCGATTTCAAAATACAGCACCGAGATTTTAGAACCTGAAATTATTCCTGAAATTGTACGCAAAGCCTTTAAAGATGCTGAGGCGGAAAAACCCGGTGGATCGTTTATAAGCTTTCCTGAAAATATTTCCAAAGAGCCGGTTGATTCTGCTTATCAACCCTTGCAAGTTCAATCGCCCGTTCCGTCAGTTGCTCCGCAACAAAAAATAGAGCAGGCCGCCGAGATTATCTCACAGTCTAAAATGCCCATTATTTTGGCAGGCAATGGCGTCGTTCGGGGGCATGCCAACAAGCAGCTTATTGCCTTTGCCGAGAAGCTTAATATCCCGGTTGCACAAACGTTTATGGCGAAGGGCTGCCTGCCTTTTTCGCATCCTCTCAGCCTGGGCTCGGTTGGTCTGCAAGCGCATGATTATGTTGCCTGTGGCTTCGATCGAGCGGATGTCATTATCTGTATTGGCTTTGATATGGTTGAATATCATCCACATTTATGGCATCCCGGCGCGGATAAAAAGATCATTCATATTGATGAAAACTATGCCGAAGTAGACCGCCATTATATGCTGGCAGCGGGCGTTTTGGGTGAGATAGGCTATTCATTAGAGCGTATTGCGGCTATTACTAAGCCACATGCAGAAACCCGCACCTCAAAATTGCGTAAAATGATTGTTGCTGAGCTGGATGATTATAAAGACGATCAAAGCTTTCCGATTAAGCCACAACGGATACTTTCGGATGCCCGCAAGGCGATGGGGGCAGATGATATTCTAGTCTCCGATGTTGGCGCGCATAAAATGTGGGTTGCGCGTTTGTATCGTTGCGAGAAACCCAATACCTGCATTATTTCAAATGGCTTTGCCTCCATGGGCATTGGCGTTCCCGGTGCTATGGCAGCCAAACTGGTACATCCCGAACAACAGGTGATGACAATCACGGGGGATGCCGGTTTCATGATGAACTCGCAAGAGATTGAAACGGCACTGCGTCATAATATCGCGATGGTCATTATGATCTGGAATGACAGTGAATACGGCCTGATTAAATGGCATCAGTTGCGCCATTATGGTCGTGCCAGTCATATTTCTTTTAATAATCCCGATTTTGTAAAATATGCTGAATCCTTTGGTGCCAAAGGCTATCGGGTTGAAAGTGCTGATGATTTATTGCCCACCCTGGAAAAAGCGTTTGCGGATAATACCGTGGTGATTGTCGATGTGCCGGTTGATTACTCAGAAAATATGAAACTAACCGAGAAACTGGGCAAGCTGGTTTGCCCTATCTAATTTTGCTTTAGTTATTTTATAAAAGGTATTTAACATGCATTACCCAATAAAAGTCCCCGGCGCAAACGCCAGTGAAAAAGTATTAACCGTTACCTCACCCTTTAATGGAGCCACCGTGGGAACGGTCGAAACAATCCACGCTGCCGGTGCAGAACAAGCGCTAAGAAATGCTGCGACATTGTTTGCCAATAAGGATAAATGGCTCAGTGCAACGCAGCGGATTGAAATATTGAAAAGAACCGCACAACTGATGAGAGAACGCTTTGATTTGCTGGTCAATATCGCGGTGCAGGAAGGCGGCAAGCCATTGCTGGATACCCAGGTGGAAATGAACCGCGCCATTGATGGCGTATTAAACTGTGTAGAATTGATTCGCAATGAGCACGGCACTGAAATACCCATGCGGATCAATCCGGCATCAGCTAATCGGCTGGCATTTACGCATAAATTTCCTCGCGGTGTGGTGCTGGCATTTAGTGCCTTTAATCATCCGATTAATCTGATTGTTCATCAAGTTGCCCCTGCCGTGGCTACGGGCTGCCCAGTGATTATAAAACCGGCATCCGATACGCCCTTATCTGCATTTGCATTTTGTGAATTACTCGAAGAAGCCGGCTTGCCGGCCGGTTGGGTGCAACCAATCGCCGTTGAAGATATCAGTATTGCAAGCAAAATGGCTGAAGATGAGCGCATAAGCTTCTTTAGTTTTATCGGTAGTGGTCGAGTCGGCTGGATGCTTAAATCCCGTTTAGCGCCCGGTGTACATTGCACACTGGAGCATGGTGGTGCAGCCCCGGTTATCGTGGCAGATGATGCCGATGTTAGCGACATGCTACCATTATTGGCAAAAGGTGGTTTCTATCATGCCGGACAAGTCTGTGTTTCAGTGCAACGTGTTTATGTACATGAATCATTATTTGATGTGGTGGCGCAGGGGCTGGTTGAACAGGCACAGAGCATGAAAGTGGGTGACCCTGCAAAGCAGGATACCGACATTGGCCCGCTAATACGCCCCGCAGAAGTTGATCGAATCGAATCCTGGGTTGACGAGGCGATTAAGGAGTCAGCTGTATTGGCAACGGGCGGAAAACGACTCGGTGATACCTTATATGAGCCTACCGTTTTGTTGAACCCTGCAAAGACCAGTAAAGTCAGCCAGCAAGAAATTTTTGGCCCGGTAATCTGCGTCTATTCATATTCCGATATGGACGAAGCAATACAGCAAGCCAATGCGCTACCCTTTTCTTTTCAGGCTGCAATCTTCACAAAAAATATTGATAAGGCACTGATCGGCTGGCAAAATCTGGAAGCAACCGCCGTTATGATCAATGACCATACCGCTTTTCGGGTTGACTGGATGCCCTTCGGTGGCGAAAAGCACTCTGGATATGGCATGGGTGGAATCCCCTATACCTATCGTGATATGCAAATAGAAAAAATGGCTGTAATTCGCTCCGAAGTGCTGGGTTTATAGCCTAAACTCTCTTTGCAGAATGACAGGCCGAGAAAAGGCTAAAAAGGTGGGGGGTGTACTTTTATAATTAGATAATAGTCTATTTATAATTAGTAATGGTCACCCCAATAATGGTAATTAAGCCACCAATAATCATTGACCACAAGATCGCTTCATTCAAGAAGAGAAAACCAAGCAGTACGCCAAAAACAGGGACGAGATTAGTAAATATCGCGGCACGAGAAGCACCAATTACCGCAACTCCCTGATAGTACCAGACAAAGCCAAGCACCGTCCCCAGGATGCCCAAGTATAAGATTGCAGCAGCATTCTTCCAGCTTAATAGTTCACTGAATACCTGTGTTGGCATATTGCTGTATTGATACAGTGTAACCACCAAAAGTAATACAAACCCAATACAGGTAGCATAAGTGGTTGCTACCAGGGGGCTGAGTTTGTTCAGTGTAAAGCGCCCCAAAATGGTATAAACCGACCAGCTGAGTACCGCCCCCAGCATTAGTAATTCGCCCTTGCCTATTGCATTGGAAAGGTTGATGAGCATATTCATTACATCGCCGCGCGAAATAACAATCGTTACGCCAAAAAAAGCGAGCGCTATACCAAACCATTGCATTCCGGTGAGCCGTTCTTTAAAAAATAAAAACAGGAATAGAGCCGTAAAAATGGGGTTTAGTGATACCAGTAAGGCGGTTCTTCCTGCGGGTATTTCTGCCAGAGCAGCAAAGAAGAAAAGATTGTAGAGAAATATCCCGGTTAGTCCTGCGAAAAAGGTTAATAGCCATTGCCCTGGTGTTAAGCGTGGGAAACTCCCGTTTTTTATATACAGCCAAAGTAACAATAAAATGGATGCTATAAAAAACCGGCTGGTCGCCGATATGAGAGGCGAAACGGTTTGCGATAACGCTCGACCTGCGATAAAGGTACCACCCCATAGAAAAGCAGTTCCGACGAGTTTTAAATAGATAGATACAGGTATACGTGTCACATTAACGTCTCGAGTGTTTATTTTTAATTAAACGAAAGCTAGTGATCAACTTTAGTGCGTTTCTGCGGGATATTTGATTGCTGTTTATATTCATTAATTAGGGTACATGTTTTATAGAAAGCGCCAAAAAGTGGGGGGGTGTACTTTTATAATGTTAATTTAAGCGTATTATACGTTGTTTTATGAGTAAAGATTGGACATTAGAATGAAAAGCATACTGGTTTTATTGTCTTTTTTGGGCTTAGTAACAATAAGTGGCTGTGATAGTGAGCCACCTAAAAGCAAGATTAAAAATCCGCTGGCAGGGCAGGTAGATGCATTAAAAAAAGCAAAAGAAGTTGAGGGAATACTGAAAGATGCCGCTGAAAAGCAGCGGAAGTCTATTGATGACATGACACAATAATAAAACAGTGTACTCACCAGCTAGTGCAGCTGTAAAGCTGGTATAGTTGCTTATAATCACATAAGATGAGCGCAGTTTTTATGTGGGCTAAAAAAGGAAAGTATGCAAGCAAATTTAAGTGAGTTAAAAGGAAAGGGAATTTTTAGATATAAAGAAGATTTTTGGCCTGTCATTGTTATTTTGCTGTTAAGCCTGATTGATTTTGTAATGTACTTTGTTATTGATAATATTATTGTTTTCGCTGTGTATTATCTCCTCATGATTATTCCAAAGGGCGTGATTAGCGCCTGGAACCATCATCATCAACATATTTTTACTTTTCGAAATAATAGTTTAAATCGATTTCTTGAGTTTTTTTATGCTTTGCATACTGGTGTAACGACGCATCTTTGGCGCTTGCATCATGTACTTGGTCATCATCTGAATTTTCTTGATCAGGAGAAGGATGAAAGTCGCTGGCAG
Organism: Thiotrichaceae bacterium; assembly: GCA_027083815.1. Taxonomy (GTDB): domain Bacteria; phylum Pseudomonadota; class Gammaproteobacteria; order Thiotrichales; family Thiotrichaceae; genus Cocleimonas. Next base: position 2,942 of record JALWMR010000198.1, on the reverse strand, counting down.
GATAAACAGGGGCATAAAATGGGGCCGATTGCCTATACCTTAAACGTTGCCCTGACTGCTTATCCACGAGGTTTTCGGGTTGGAAAGCGTTATCCAAAACAAATGAAGCCCTTTTTAGTTTTTTCCTTTGTAACCTTTTTGGGTGTGGCATTGCTGGTTTGGTTTAAACCAGTAGCGGGTATTTTCCTGTTTGTCTTGCCGATGATAACCAGCCTTCTGTTTACATCCTTTGTAACGTATTTTCATCATGCCGGCCTGGACACCGAAAATGAATTTGAAGCTTCGTATAATAATCTAAATCCCATGTTTAACTTTTTCACAGGTAATCTGGGTTATCACACGGCGCATCATCATAAGCAAGGTGTTCACTGGTCAAAATTGCCCGCATTGCATGAAACAATTGCAGGCAAGATACCGGATTCACTTTTTCAGGAGTCGATTATTACACAAAAGCTTTTTGGGCGGATTTAACTGTAAAGTACACCCCTTTTCCCGGAGAAAAGAGCCAGCCGAGCTGAAAGCGAGACAATGTTGGAGCGCAGCGACGACTACCCGTAAGGGTGGTTTAGAAAACGCATAAAAAGGGTGGGGGTGTACTTTATACTCCTTGTTAGCACTACTTTTGCGCTATCTTATTATCAATAATATTCTTTAGGGCAATTAAAAATCCCATTCCAAGGAAGGCTCCGGGTGGTAACACTGCTAAAAGCAGGCCTTTATAGCTTTCTTTATCAAAAACCTGCCATGTCCAGCTTTCTGCGTTGGGGCCGAACATCACAGAGGCTTGTGAAAGCAGTGTGCCGCCTCCAATTAACTCGCGTAGTCCGCCAAGGGTAATTAATACCAGGGTAAATCCCAAACCCATCATAAAGCCATCAAGTGCTGAGCGGATTATTTTGTTTTTGGATGCAAAGGCTTCTGCGCGGCCAATAATAACGCAATTGGTTACGATTAATGGGATGAATATCCCCAGAATGTGATGTAACTCGGGTGTGATTGCATACATGGTCAAGTCAATTATGGTCACAATGGAGGCTATCACCAACACATAATAGGGAATGCGTATTTCCTTGCGAACCCAGTGCCGGGTTAGTGAGATAACGGTGTTTGAGGTGGTTAGGGTGATAATGGTTGCCAGGCCCAGCCCCAGTCCATTGATCATATTGCCGGTGACAGCAAGCAAAGGGCAAAGCCCCAGTAGTTGTACCAGGCCAGGGTTGTTGTGCCAAAGGCCGTCAAGTGTGATTTTTTTGCAGTCTTCAGCGCTACAACTTCCGCCATCTGCAACTGGCTTTGGTTCAACCGTTACGCCAATGTCATCAAGTGCTGAATTACTCATGTATTGTCCCTTTTGACTTTTTTTGGGAAAAATCCTGATAGTGCTTCATAAGATTATCCTGAGCATAGAGAAGGGTACTGCGTACCGCGTTAACAATAGCTCGCGGTGTAATTGTGGCACCGGTAAACTGGTCAAAATCACCGCCGTCTTTTTTTACAGCCCATTTTGAAAGTGGCGGATTCTGCAATGACTTATTACTGAATGATAAAATCCAGTCACTTTTACTTGTTTCAACTTTATCGCCCAGTCCGGGCGTTTCAGTATGCTCCAGGACACGCACGCCTGATATGCTAAGGGGCTGTGTGGCATTAATGCCAACTAACATATTAATTGCACCACTATAGCCAGACAAGCTTGTTATTTCAAAAATAGCGGTAACTAAGCGCCCATTTTTAGTGGCAAAATAAAGCGGTGTATCACGTGGAAAACCGGTTTCCCTGGTGCTTAATACTATTTTACTTTTTAACAGGTCATTGTCATATTGATCCCTGGAAACAACCTGATTAAGTGAGTTTAATAAAAATAAGCGCTGGTTTTCCAATATTTTATTATGTGTAAGCTTATCGGTTGTTGCTACTAGCAAGACGCTAATAAACGCAAAAATTGCCAGTGAAAGCCCTGCTTTTTTCATTGCCTCAAGATGCTTTTTCATGGCTTGTTTTTCCCTTTATGGGCTTTTTTTGCGACATAACCGTGTCCTAACACACGTGGTTGAGTGTAATAGTCAATCACCGGCACAGCCATATTCATAATCAGTACCGAAAAAGCGATCGCATCAGGGTAGTTACCCCAGGTACGAATGACATATATGAAAAAGCCAATGCTGGAGGCATAGATGATTTTTCCCAGAGGCGTAGTGCTGGCGGTTACCGGGTCAGTCGCAATAAAAAAAGCACCCAACATGGTTGCACCACTAAGCAGGTGCAATACTGGCGAGCTATAGATATTGCTATCATATAAGTGGAAAGCACCCGCGATAAGGAATAAGGTGGCTAATAAGGTCACGGGAATATGCCAATGAATCACTTTTTTATACAATAGCCAGAGGCCTCCCAGGGCAAATGCAAGGCTGCTCCATAACCAGGTATTTGAAAATGTATTTTGCAAGTAGGGTGATTGGCGCACAATATCAGCGTAGTTGCCACCAGCGCGCAGACCGGTTTTGACTTCATCCAGTGGTGTCGCCATGGTGATGGCATCCCAGTTGGGTTGATTATGACCGAGTAATAGCATTCTCAGGCTATCGACAAATCCATAAGCTTGATTATCAAAGGTGCCGGGATGAACCCACTGCGTCATTTCAAACGGGTATGAGATAATTAACACAGCAAAGCCAACCATAGCTGGATTAAAAGGGTTATAGCCTAATCCGCCAAACAGATGTTTGGCAATGATAATGGCAAAAAACATCCCTACAAAAACCAGATACCAGGGCATCAATGGGGGCAATGTCAGTGCAAATAGCCAGCCGGTAACAATTGCGCTCAGGTCAGTAATAAAGGGAGTGATGGGGCGTTTGCGTAGTAACAGGGCCAGGGCTTCAAAGCCAAGTGCATAGATAATGGATAAAACGACATTAAACAGTATGCCCCAGCCAAAAAAG
>JALWMR010000197.1 GCA_027083815.1 Thiotrichaceae bacterium | reverse complement strand
ATGGCACCTATCCTTACGTAACCTCCTCAAGCACCACGGCCGGTGGCGCTTGTACTGGTTCGGGGGTTGGTCCGAAAAATCTGGATTATATTCTGGGTATTACCAAAGCCTATACAACACGGGTTGGTTCCGGGCCCTTTCCAACAGAGCTGTTTGATGACATTGGCCAGCATATAGCTGAGGTCGGTCATGAACAGGGTGCAACAACCGGACGTGACAGGCGCTGTGGCTGGCTGGATGCCGTAGCGTTGCGCCGATCCATGCAAATCAACAGCATTACGGGCATTTGTGTAACCAAACTGGATGTACTCGATGAACTTGAAACCATCAAGATTTGTGTTGCTTATGAGCTGGATGGCGAAAGAATGGATGTGCCTCCCATCAATACCACTGAATTTGCCCGTTGCACACCCATCTATGAAGAGCATCAAGGCTGGCAATCCAAAACCTTTGGTATTACCGACTATAATGACTTGCCAGAAAAAGCTAAAACCTATCTGAAACGTATGGAAGAGTTACTCGAAACGCCGATTGATATTGTATCAACCGGGCCAGATAGAGAGCACACCATGATACTGCGTAACCCCTACGAGGTATAATCCTGTGGTTTTCTCTGCTCGCAGAAGCCAGGTATGACAATACGTCTTGATAAACTGATTGCCAGCGCCACCGTTTTTACACGCTCTCAGGCAAAAGCGGCAATTAGAAAAGGCAAGGTTAAAGTTAATGGTGAAACGCTTACCAAATCATCCCAGCATATTGATGAAGACGCTCATGTAGAATACATGGGCGTTACAGTAACGCGCCCGCAACTGCGTTATTTGATGTTTAACAAGCCAGCAGGCATGGTTTGTGCCAATTCTGATGAGCAACATCCTACCGTTTTTGATAAACTTTTTTTGCCGCGCATGGATGTTCTGCACGTAGCAGGGCGTTTGGATATTGATACCACCGGCCTGGTATTAATCACCGATGATGGTCAGTGGCAACATCGTATTACCTCCCCAAAACATGCTCATCAGAAAATCTACAAGGTCGACCTGGCCCGGGAAATCACCGACAAGCAAATTGGCATTTTAGAAAATGGCGTACAGCTTAAAGATGAAAAAGATCGCTGCAAGCCTGCCACAGTAGAAAAACTGGCTGAAAAACAAATCCGCCTCACCATTCAGGAAGGCAAATACCACCAGGTAAAAAGAATGCTTGCCGCCGTAGGTAACCATGTAACCCGCTTGCACCGTGAACAAATCGCCCATATCAAACTTGATCCTGACCTGGAAGAAGGCCAATGGCGTGGATTAACGGATAAAGAAATCAAGCTGTAACAGCCTGATACTTGTGACAAACGGAGAAAACCGCAAGCCGAGCCGTAGGCGAGACAATGTTGGAGCGAAGCGACGACTACCCGAAGGGTGCATTTACAAAAGGCATAAAAAGTGGGGGGGTGTACTTTCTAATTATAAGACACTTGATAATAAACAATATAAAGCCTTAAAAACAGCCGATTTCGGACTAGCTAGCTTGCTCTTTTCATATTATTATGTCGAACCTTACCCCGTTTAAACTATTAAGGTTGGAATTGTGAAGTTATCAGGCGCAGAGATATTTATTGAGTCTCTAAAAGCGGAAAATGTAGATACCATTTTTGGTTATCCCGGCGGTGCTGTTTTGTTTCTCTATGATGAGTTATATAAAGCAGAAGGGCGTGGTGAAATCAGGCATATTTTAGCCCGGCATGAGCAAGGTGCCGTACATGGTGCCGAAGGTTATGCCAAGTCGACTGACAAGCCCGGTGTCTGTATTGTAACATCAGGCCCTGGTGCAACCAATGCTGTGACCGGCATAGCCGACGCCTATATGGACTCTGTACCGCTAGTGGTAATTACCGGGCAAGTGCCCCGCGCGCTAATCGGTAATGATTCTTTTCAGGAAATTGATATTGTGGGTATCACCCGTCCCTGTGTAAAACACAATTTTCTGGTCACCAAAATTGAAGATATTGCGCCTACCATGCGCAAGGCTTTTTATCTGGCAACCACAGGTCGCCCTGGGCCAGTACTGGTTGATATCCCCAAGGATCTAACCAATGGTGATGAGAAAATAGCGTTTAATTACCCTAAAGATCTAAAGATGCGATCTTACCAGCCGACCATTAAAGGCAACAAGAAGCAGATAAGAAAAGCGCTGGATATGATCCAGAAGGCCAAAAAGCCCGTTTTATATGCCGGTGGTGGGGTTATTTCATCACGAGCATCTGAAGAACTGACTCAATTTGGCAAAATGTTTAATTTCCCGGTGACCAATACCTTGATGGGGCTGGGGTCTTTCCCGTCCAATGATGAACAATTTATTGGCATGCTGGGTATGCATGGCACGGTTGAAGCAAACCGGGCCATGCACTTTTCTGACCTGATTATTGCGGTAGGTGCTCGCTTTGATGATCGTGTTACCGGTGATTTAACCAAATTCTCGCCGGAT
>JALWMR010000196.1 GCA_027083815.1 Thiotrichaceae bacterium | reverse complement strand
ACAAAGAGGATGAGAAAGTTTGATGATTTGAGATAGCTGAGAGCAAAATAGGTCTGGATGATTGTTTGGGTTTCATAATTTGCAAGGTTTTGTGAAAGAAGAGACTTTTTCTTGCAAATTATTTTACCGTATTCTGTGCTTTAATCCTTAATATCAATGGCTTGTGAATTATTCAGGGGCGACTAATGATAATGACATCAGCCTGGGTAACATCTGCCATGGGATTTGATACCGCACCCGAACCAATTCCTTCCAGTAGTGCAGTAAGCGATGACGCATGACACAGGCGGGTACAGTGATCGACGTTGTTGGTGCCAAATCCGGTACGTACCAGCTTTTGAAACAGGTAGGCTTCCTCACAGGTTCCTTTGGCAGATCCCAGTCCGGCTAATGCCTGTTTTCCCTGTGTTTTAAGTATTTTCTTTAAACCCTCTGCAGCCTTGTCCAGAGCCTCATCCCAGCTTGCTTCACAAAACAGTTCCTGAGGGCGGGATGGCTCGTAATCCAGTTCTGCCTGTTTGGGTATATCATCACGACGGATTAACGGTGTGGTAAGGACAAACCGATAACATCGTTCAGCTGGGTATCACGACAGGCGCGCAAGCAACATGATTCCACTGATAACTTCAAACAGCTTATATTAACCATGATCAAATGTTAAAACATCTTGCCATGCAGGGTGCGCTTTAATTAAACCGAGTGCATCCTGTAATAGTGTTTTACCCGGCTCCGTATTATACCATGTCGATAAACCTGAAGGATGTGGCAAAGGAATACAATCAATATGTAACTCGGGGGAGTCAATGACGAACTGTTTGCCGACAACTTCATTCAACTTTTTAGCCGTTAAAAACTGTGATATTGCCAGCTTGCCAACCGGAATAATCAGTTTGGGTTGCAGTAGCTGATATTCCTTTTCGAGCCATTTTTTACACTGGGCAATTTCTGTTTTATCGGGTACACGATCTCCACTTCCCTTCGGATTTTTACCCGGAAAGCAACGACACACTGCGACCATATAGACACGTTGCCGAAAACTCTCCTCATCCAGACCGATTGATGAGAACCACTTAAAAAGCGTTTTACCTGCCGTCCAGCCAAAAGGTTTGCCTACTTTACCTTCATGGATACCGGGAGCCTGTCCAATTAGCATAACAGGTGAAACAACGGGCTGACCCAAAATGACAGGTCCAATCATTTTGGGACATTGTTCACAGGTACTTAAGCTGGCTTGATGTTTTCTTAACTCATTAATCATAGATCGTTTTTTATGTTGTTTATCTGAACCAGGGTCAAACAGTTTATTTTAGCTTTAGCAAATTGTGAATCACAAGGTTGATCCCCTCAGGATTTATGTCGTGGGGCAAAAAAGTTTGGATTTTACCTGATTTATCCAGCACAAAAAGGTAGGCTGTGTGATCAACAAGATAGCCCGCCGCTGATTGTTCTTTTGATATTTTGTATTTAACATCATAGCGAGCAGCAATATCATCTATTTGTTGTTTTGTGCCTGTGATGCCCAAGATTTTAGGATGAAAATAATGAGTGTAACTCGCCAGCTTCTCAACCGTATCTCGACCGGGATCAACACTGATAAAGAGTGCTTGTACCTGAGCCAACTCATTTTGATTTAACTTCTTAAATGCAGAAGCGATATTCAATAATGAGGTAGGGCAAACATCCGGACAGGATGTATACCCAAAGTAGAGCAAGACAACCTTGCCTTTAAAATCACTTAACTGTACCTTTCCTTTATTGCTATTTAAGGTGAAATCACCACCTGGTGGATCTTTATAAATACCCGACTGTGTATTACCCGGTGCTGGCTTAAAATAATATTGGCTAACAAACAAGCCTGCTACTAAGGCGAGCACTGAGATAATTATCAGTATTAGTTTTGGCATATCCTTAAATCTTTTTCACAAGGGGATGGATTACTAACCTGGAACCATCACTAAAGACCAGCTCTAGTTCTTTCTTATCATCTACTTGCAGCGTTTTCTTCAAGCCAATAATCATTAAATGATAGCCCCCCGTTTGTAAGGAAACATGGCTCTGCGCAGGAATCGTAATCTTGTCGACTTGCGCCATTTTCATCATGCCATCCACATGAGTATTTTGATGCAATTCAATTTGGCTTGCGAGTGCTCCAGCGGGATCTTTCACTGCAATCAGATCAACACTGGTTAAGGATGAATTAAATAAATCCATAAACAAAGCGGTGACTTTCTGCCCGGGCGGCATCGCCCGGATTCTTGCGTTGCTAACGCTAATTGAAGAGGAGGCTTTATTGAGATTATCACCAACAGCTTGCTGCTTATCACATCCCAACAGGTTAAATGATAAAAATAAAACTAACGCCAGTTTCCAGTCAAACATCAATTATTCCCTCAATACGATACGCTTGAAAAGTATAGACTAAAGTATGCAAAATGGGCAAAAGCCTTACTTTTCTGGATTTTAAATAATCATCATTAATGTAATATTG
>JALWMR010000195.1 GCA_027083815.1 Thiotrichaceae bacterium | reverse complement strand
CCAGCCCGAATAAGGCTTCATCCAGCCAGTCTGGAACCCAGCTGTAAAGTGCCCGGCTTGTTTGATAGAGGTAAAAGTCATTAAATACGCGGCTTACATTCAGTACCAGCAGTGCCAGAATTAATCCATAGGCAACGGCCTGAACCCGTTTAATATATTGACCGGTATGGAATTCCCCTAGCCACAAAAATGCGCTGATAAACATGAGTGCAGCGCTATACAAGCCGGTTAAATTGATATTTTGGGTGTGCATATAAATCGCCCCGGCAAAACTCAGTGCAGCAGCAAAGGCGGATAGCAAGCGGTGCAGATTATTATGCATCAACACTATTAGTGGAATTTGTATGATTCCGAAAATTAATAAAAGGGTGTCTTCGTGCCTGTAGCTGAAATATTTGGATCCTGCAATATAGAGCAATAGCTGACCGGAAAGGCTAAAAGCCAGCCCTAATCCTTCAGTAAAGGGATTGTTATCTTTTCGAAACAGAAAGTAAGCGCCCGCGATTAATGCGATACCCAGCGTTGATGCAATTAGCGGCTCGGTAAAAAGTTTATTAAAAAGTGAGGCAAATATTCCAATGATAAACCAGGCGGCAAACCAGCCAGAAAAGGCCTGTATCAGGCGGATATACCAGGGAGACTCCAGTTCGTTTTTAGCTAGCTCCGCTTCGATACCTGTTTGCTGAGAATCAGAGGCAGAGACAGGGCTAGCTGCAATCAGGCCGGCATCAGACAATGTTTTAATGAGGTTTTGATTATTCATATTGGCCACCACTTACAAATTCATGATGTACTTTTTTTAGCCAAATGGCACTTGCTGCACCCAGCACAATAACGGCAACGGCAAGGATAAAGAAGGTAGCAACACCATCGCCAATGCTCTCGAAAGACAGTTTGCCCAGCCCGGCAGTAATAATGGTGATGGCCGACAGGCAGCCCATGGCAAGCATAAAAAGGTCGGGCTTGTAACGACGAAAATAAAGCATCAACATTGATAAACTCAGCAACCAAACTATCAAGGCTGGCAAAAGATGGCTGTGACGGCTAAAGATTCCATCCAGGACAAGCAAGTTTAAGGGCAAACCGGCACTGACAGCAACCAGGCGATTAGCCCAGCCATGATGCGTGCCAGAAAAGCGATGCTGTAGCCATTCTGCCGCAATAAATGCGCTGGTATTAAGCGCCGTAAGAATCCAGAGTAACTCGGCACTAGAGAATAACAGCGTGCCTAAAAGGCCATGAAATGTTGTGTAATAAAGAATAATCGCCGTGTTGATTAAAGCAAGCCAGAGCAAGTAAAGCGCCGCAAAGCCCGCAATAAGTACCCAGGGTATAATGAGCAGGCTCCATGTAAAAAATAGCTCCCAGGTATCAGCGCCTGTTTGATAGGTTTGACCATAAAAGGCCAGTAATACACCCACAAAAATACTGGCAAGGAAGAGCGCCAGTTGACCAAATAATCCATACTTTTCTTTTTTATGCTTGTGAGTTGCCAGTGCCTGGGCACCAGGATATGTTTTCCAGTAAACCCCTATACAAAGCACAATCAAGGTTTCCAGCAAGCCAAACTTGGCAAAACGACCCAGCGCATCCCAGTTATAGGCAATAAAGAAAACAACCGAAGTCGCCAGTGCCAGCACACCTAAAAAGAGCAAACCGTATTCTATAAAACGTTTCCAGTTATTATTGTCAGGATAAATCCCGGAAAGGCTTAATGCTTTGTCTATATCCGCTTCGGCAATGGCAGATGATTGAACCAGTTGGGTAAATGTACGGCGCGAGTCGTCTTTATTAAAAAATAACATGAAAAAATGAATCTACTTGTTTTGGTATTCTAAAAATAACCTAAAAAGCCGGCCTAATCGACCCATAACGTAAAGGTATTATCAGGTAGCACTCAAGGTATTAAAAAGGTAGCCAGAGCGAGTATATATGCTACTGATTGTTACCGTAACAAACTATCTTAGTCGCTAAACTCACGATACTATGGCAACTCCTCATCGAGGATATTTCATAATATTCTTCATTTGGATCATTTAGCATGATCTTTTAAGCCCCATAATTACAATAGCTGTAATTATGGGGCTTTTTTTTACCCCGAAATTTTTAAGAAACCCTGGATAGCCTGGATAATCACAAGATTGCAAGAGCTGGAGAAAAGCCATAAAAAGTGGGGGGGTGTACTTTTTAATAATTAAAATGACTGCTATTAAGCTGACTTGCGACAAGTTTGTGCTGATTTAATCGGTTTCAGTACCTTATAGGTAACTTTTTTAGTGCTGCTATTTTGATTTCTGTGGCTTTTGTTCCTTATTTGGCAGTGGCGGATGGTGGTTTTGTTAATCATTTAGAGGCCGATATTGATATAAAATTTGATGTCATAACAGGGGAGGTGAAAGGTGCCATTATTTCATCCATCGAAGCCCAGAAAATGGATCTGGTTGTTTTTGGAGTAAAAAAACAAAGCGGCCTCAAAAAGTTACTAGGCTCAGTTC
>JALWMR010000194.1 GCA_027083815.1 Thiotrichaceae bacterium | reverse complement strand
ATATTGGTGCGAATACCTTCAATAATATGTTGCAGGCAGCTTTGGAAGAAAACCCGAATTCACGGATTTTTATTAAGACTCATCCCGATGTAATAGCTGGAAAGAAAAAAGGCTGCTTTGATCTGGGTACCTTAGATCAGCGTGTCAGCATTCTATCTGAGCCAGTTAATCCCCTGGTTTTATTAAAACAGGTAGACCTTGTTTATGTAGGGACTTCTCAAATGGGTTTTGAAGCCCTGCTACTTGGCAAGCAAGTCGTGTGTTTTGGCGTTCCTTTTTACGCGGGCTGGGGCTTAACGGATGACCGGGCCGATCCTGGTTTAGCCGTGTGGAAACGACGTAATAAAAAGTGCTCAATTGAAGCTTTGTTTGCTGCAGCCTATATTGACTATTCTAGTTATATTCATCCAGATGATCAGCAGCTCTGTGATCTTGAAGAAATACTGGGTTACTTTGAGTTGCAGCACAAACAACGCTCCAGGCTTGCAGGGGTAGAGCTTTATGGTATTAATTTTACCCGCTGGAAGCGCAAGTATATTCAGTCATTTTTAAAGGTATCGCCCCCCGTTACCTTTGTTAATACTGCAGAGCAGGCGGTTGAAAAAGGTTTTTCAAATCAATCCCAACTGGTTAGCTGGGCAAGCAAGGACCAGACAGGTGTAGCAACCTTAGTCGCGCAATTTGGCGGATCTCCATGGTTAGTCGAAGATGGCTTTATCCGTTCAGCCGGCCTGGGTACTGATCTTACCGCGCCAGCCTCATTAGTGCTGGATAAACGTGGTATCTATTATGACCCATCACAGAAAAGTGACTTGGAGCATCTTCTGCAAAATAAAACTTTTTCAGAGACAGAGCTGCAAAGAAGCCGCGCTTTAATAGCATCTTTACTGGCTAATGAGCTAAGTAAATACAATCTTGGTGAGCGCATAAGCAAGCAGTTCTTTGATGCAAACCCTGGGCAAACACTACTATTGGTTCCGGGGCAGGTTGAAGGTGATGCATCAATAAAAAAGGGTTGTGTTGATATAAAAACCAATGCAGATTTAATAAAAGCTGTGCGTCAAAAAGAGCCAGATGCTTATTTGATTTACAAGCCGCACCCTGATGTAGTCAGTGGCAATCGTAAAGGCAAGGTTGATAAGGAAACCTTGCGATTGTGTAATAGCGTTTTGATGGATGCCAGTATCACTGATTGTCTTGATTTAGTTGATGAGGTTCACACCATGACATCCCTGGTTGGTTTTGAAGGCTTGCTACGAAATAAAAAGGTGGTGTGTTATGGGCGACCCTTTTATTCTGGGTGGGGGCTCACGAACGATAGACACACAGTCGAACGTAGAACAAGAGAGCTAAGCCTGGATCAATTGGTTACGGGTACCTTAATTGATTATCCCCTGTATATTAATTGGCAAACGGGTGAATTCACAACACCAGAAGTCATTATCAGGCAGTTGAAGACTAAAATTGAACAACAGGGAGGTAAAAAAAGAAATCAGGTATTCTGGCTTAAACGGCAAGCGAGAAAAGCAAAGAATATTGTTAGTGGCTTGCTTGGGTGATGTTTTTCTAAAGCGTTAAAAGTACACCCCCACCTTTTTATGGCTTTTATTCGGCTGCGCCTCACCCGGGTCAGCTAAAGCTGTTATCTCGCCTATGGCTCGGCTCAAGCCAACCTTCGGATTATCGTCGCTACGCTTTGACATTGTCTCGCCTGCGGCTCGGCTTAGTAAACTCGCCGTTTTTTGGCAACGCTGCCCTTTACAAGACAAAATCGGCAAAAAGATAGGGGGTGTACTTTTAAATATTACTGGTTCACTTCAGCAGGTAAATTTCCCTTAATAATAGTGTCGACCGGGTTGTAAACCAGCGTAATGGGTTTGCTTGCATTGGAACTGAAAACATTATTTTCAATCCTTGTTCCAGTGACGGGGTGAGACTTGCTGCGGGTTCTGTATTTTGTGCCAACTTTGATGTCATACTTGGCAGAGCCCTTAAAGGTATTGCCAATTATGCTGTTATTATCATCTTCAACAATGACTCCTCGGCGCACGTCCAAAAAGGTATTGCTGACAACCCGATTGGATTTGGCAAAATCCTCATAGATTTTAGTATCGACTTTTTTGGGGCCATAAGTGACTGAACCAGTATCCATCTGAGGATCGCCACAATCCCAGTTAGTTAAGTCCTTACTTTGTCGTGAAGCAATCCAGACACCTACCTCTTCATCTTCAAATATATTTTGCGTTATCAAGTTATTATCAGCAGATTGATAACGGGGAAGCCCAACCGTATGATTTTCATGGCAGTTCTTATAGAGAAAAACTGATCCCCCACCGTTGTGTTTAAAACTATTATTCTTAACAGTATTAAACGCAGAAGAATCTATTGCAACACCTTCTCTTGCCGTGGTTAGTGAGCGACGAATTCGCCCTTTGGACGGTATATATTTACTAAAGCCATTAAAGGTAAATGTGGAATTTTCAACCAGATTATCTTG
>JALWMR010000193.1 GCA_027083815.1 Thiotrichaceae bacterium | reverse complement strand
ATACGGATGCGGCCAGTGCCCGACCGGCAGGAAACTTTTATTGGCAAAATGATAAGCTATATAGACCATCGCAAGATTGTGCTGGCTCTTATGGTGCGGGTATTAATATTTGTGAAATTGTCAGGCTGGATAAAAATCATTATGAAGAGCGTATTGTTAAGACCTATACACCTGACTGGGATGAATCAATAACCGGCTTGCACACGTTTAACTTTAATCAACGCTTTACTGTTAGCGATATTATTAAGCAAAAAGGGATGTTTAACTAATGTCATCACCAACACAATTCGAATCTACCGATATGGCAGTAACTATGCGTGTGGTTGATACATATAAAGGGTTGCTTGATCTTGAGAAGCCATGGAATGCGCTGTATCAGCAGTGCACACGCAGTACAATTTTTTCAAGCTGGGACTGGGCGGTCAGCTGGTGGGAGGTTTATAAGGATCAGTTTAAACGATCTCTTAGCATCCTGTGTTTATACAAAGGCGATCAGTTGCTAGGCATTGCCCCCTTTCAAATTGAAAAAAATCTGGCAAAGTTTTTTATACAGGGCAAAACCTTACGGTTTATTGGCACGGGTGAAGCGAGACAAGATACCGTTGTAAGCCAGTATCTTGATTTTATCGTCGCTCCCGGGTATGAGGAGGAAATGATTCAGCAAGTATCCAACTATTTGATTAAAAACAAAAAAGAGTGGGATTTTGCTGATTTTGAATATTTATTATCAGATGCTTTGATTTTAAAATGTTTTACTGATAGCAAATCTGTTTCAAGGAAACAAATAGAATATGGCGTGAGATTTTTTATTCCAGAGATGGAATCACCGGATGAATATTTTTCCAATATGAATAAGCGCTGGCGTAAAATGTTTAATAAAAAAATGCGTTTGCTTAGTCGTGATGGAGAGGTAGATGTAAAAACCACAAGAAAAGATGAGCCGCCAGCCCCCTTTTTATCGACACTGGTACAGATGCATCAATCCAGGTGGAAAGACCGAACGGGTCATTCCATTTTTGATTCGGAGCGATTTAGCCGTTTCCATGAAATTATTCTTTCGAGGCTGGTTAAGCAGGATAAAGCAGCCATTAGGACTATAACGCTTAATAATAAGGCTCTGGCGAGCTATTATATTTTTACTGATAAAGGCAAAATTCATTATTACCAGAGTGGCTTTTTTTCAGAATATGCCAACCGTTACTCACCCTTGTTTCTATTGGTTTGTAATGAAATAGGTATGGCAATAACCGATAATAAACACTTTGATTTTATGTATACCGATAGCGCAGATTCTTATAAAAAGAGTCAATATGCAGCCGATTATGAGCAGATGTATCGCTTAAGGTGGACTACACAGCCGATACGCTTTTATGTGTTTGCCTGCGCTAAAGATTTACAAACCAAACTACTTAAATTTATAAGGTTTATTAATAACAAAAGAACTTTGAACAAAAGGCAATAATGGATAAAACAGCTTAAGTTTTACTCATCATACTTTTGCGCAAATCTTTCTGTAAATTACAAAAATAATAGAGAATAATTATGCATATCGTACATATTATAGAACCAATGGAACACGGTGTTTTTATCTGGGTGGTGGATATGGCTAACCGTTTAGTTAAAGACGGCTATAGAGTCACCGTTATTTACTCCATAAGAGAACATACACCAGAGAACTGGCGAGATATGTTTGATGATCGGGTTGAGTTGGTAAATGTACAAATGAGCAGGGGGATTGACCCCTTGAGAAATGTCCCAGCTTTCTTTAAATTAACCAGGCAGTTAAAAAAACTCAATCCAGATATTATTCATACCCATTCATCCATTGGTGGGTTCCTGGCAAGAGCATCTGGCTTTGTTTTACGACGTAACAAAGACTTACTCTATACATCTCATGCCATTCATTATCCGTTAATCGAAGCACCCGTAAAAAGGGCCTTGTATAAAGGCCTGGAGCATATTGGATATTGGTTAGGTGGCACTATTGTCGCTTGTGGCAAGGAAGAATATGAAATTATTCTGAAGGATATTACTCATGGAGAGAATAAACGCCTGATTCGTATCAGTAATGGTATTGATACTGAGCAATTAACGGTAAAGGATTACTCAGAAAAAAATAAAAAGGTTAAAGTGGGAGTCGTAGGGCGTATATCCTTGCAAAAGGCCCCCTGGGTGTTTGCTGATATTGCGCGAAAGGTGAATGCAAAGCGTGATGATGTTGAGTTTATCTGGATTGGCGGTGGTGAGAAAGAAGATGTAGATAACCTTGAATCAGCCGGTGTTAAAATAACGGGTATGATTGATAGAAGTGACGCCTTGCGAGAACTTTCCACCCTTGATATTTACTTTCAGACCTCGGCTTATGAGGGTTTATCCCTTGCCTTGCTTGAGGCTCAGGCATCGGGCATTCCGGCCGTAGTCACCAAAATACCGGGTAATGACGAAGTTGTTCAACATGGTGAGACAGGCTATATTGGTGAAAATGAAGAAATATTGATGACGCATCTTGAAGCGCTAATTGATTCAGAGTCGTTACGTGAAGAGATGGGAAAACAGGCAAGAAAAAATACCGAGAAATATTTTTCATTAAAAGCAATGGCCGATCAATACAAGAAAAAATATAAAGAAATGGCTAATGCCTAGCCGTTTTTGTATTGTTGATAGCTCCTAACCTGATTTGTTTATCTTACCTTGGAAAAGTAAACTGCATCACATAAAATGCTCTCATGAAAACCTCAATAGAAATAGTCGCAGCAGATGATCATCAAATTTTCTTAGAAGGTTTAAAAAGCTTATTCCAATTGAGTGCCGGGCATACACTTATAGCCTGTTGTGGAGATGGTGATAGTCTGTTAGACATTATTATTAATAAAACACCTGATATTGCGCTAGTTGACCTTTCTATGCCGGGTGCAACAACAGAGGATATTGTTAATACTGTTGAAAAAAAGAACCTTGATACACAACTTATCGCTCTAACCATGCATAAAGAACCAGAATTAGCCCAGGAACTATTAGAGTTGGGCTTGGCTGGTTACGTCTTAAAGGAAGAAGCTTTTGATGAACTAAGCAATGCCATACAAGCCGTATTGCAGGGCGAACAATTTATATCCCCCAATCTGTTAAAAGCCATTAAAAACTCAAAACAGCAAAAAGACTTACTATCTCGTCGCGAAATTGAAGTATTGCAATATGCTGCTGAAGGGGTATCAAATAAAAAAATTGCACAGTTAATAGGAATTAGTGAAAGAACAGTACGCTTTCACGTTTCAAATTGTTGCCTAAAGCTAGATGCTCATGGTCGTTCCCACGCTATTGCCAAGGCTGTACAGATGGGCTTATTCGAAGTCTAGCAGGCTGTTGAAATTCTACTTATACGGCACGATACTGCGTTAAAATAGACCTCAAAATGCTCATTTACCCCAGTAAACTGCGCTTTTTCGGTCGATTTTGCCTTGTCTCGCACTCGTCTAAACGAATTTCAACAACCTGCTAGAGCATCAGTATATTGATAGAGGTGCGCTTAGTGATTATTCTATTATTAAAAGAATCATGTTACCTGTCGTTTCCGACAGTTATATTTTTTCATTAATACTTTTATCATAAGAATAGAACAGGGTAAGTATCAACACTTATCCTACCACCTTGTTCCAAACAAACTTATTTTTACTCCTTGTAAATAAGTTTGCAATCTTCAGGGGTGTTGGTCTTTATATCTATGCTTTTTTGGGAGAGAAGGAAGAGATACAAGATCATCATCCCTGACTTATTTTCTCTATATTTCGTACATTATTTCGTACTTCCCGGTAAATATTTATTTGTGAGGTAAGCTCTGTGAATAGACGTGATGCTTCTGCACCAACGAAAAATAAGGATTTTCTTGCAGAGTTAGATTCAATTGATAAAGATAAGCAGTGGCCATTAATCAGGCGCTGGTTAGATGAATCACCACTTCCCTTTTTTAAACAACTTCGTGAAAAACGACCTGTTCTGGTTACATCAGAATGCACTCTTTTGGCGACTTATGATGATGTAACAGAAGCGTTGAATAAACCGACAATTTTTACGGTGAGCTTGTATAAACCCAAAATGGGTGATTTTTTGATGACAGAAGATAACACCCTGCTTCATCACCATGACCGGGAAGTCATGATGTCTTTGCTACAGCGTGAGGATTTACCACGAATCAGACATTATGTAGCAACAAAATCAAAACAAATTTTAGATCAGGCGAATGGTCAAATTGATCTGATAGAATCATTTTCCCGAACTGTCCCAGTGTCTCTGGTGCAGGATATTTTTGGTTTGGATGGCATTCAACAAAAAACACTTTTAAGGTGGTCCTATCTGAATCAATATGATGCATTTAATAATCAGCACTTCCAAAATTTTAAAGGGCATGAAGCGATAGAGGTTAAGCGTAAAAAGGCTAATGTATGGCTATTGCTTTATGCTTTATCCCTGTTTATTCGAAAATATTGGCACATTCTACGTGGGCGGCCTAAAGATGATACCGTTACACGAATGCTGAAAGAAAACTCGCCTTTTAAGAAAAACTTTAATTTGATAAGGCAGGCGATAAACACTGGAGGCTTATTAATAGGCACAATAGAGACGACCTCTGAAGCGGTTTCTAATGCATTAAACCAGCTTTTTAAATACCCTGAACACTTATCACATGCGATAACATTAGCTAAAAGTGGGGATACCGATGCATTTGATCGAATAGTTTGGGAGGCTTTGCGGGCGCAACCCATAGCCCCTTATTTAATGCGAAAAACGTCACAAGACTATGTGATCAGGCAAGGTAAGGATTATGAAACACTCATCCCCAAAGATACTACAGTGCTATGTTTAATTACCTCTGCAATGTTTGATCCCGGTGCTTTTGAAAATCCAGATGAATTTGACCCAGGTCGCCCCTATGGAAAGAGCTTTCAGTTTGGTTTTGGATCACACGAATGTATTGGTAAAATGATTGGTATGGAAATGATTCCCGAAATGGTTCGCCAGGTTTTACTACGAAAGAACCTTAAGCAAGCTACTCCAGCAGATTTTTCAGGAGGTCCATTTCCTGAACATCATCGTTTTATCTGGGATCAATAAGTAATGGCGGATGTTAGTGATGCAGATACAGAAAGCTTAGACGCAATTGATAAAAAGCGTTTTTTTCAGCGTGTGAGAGGTATAGTAAAGAAGATAAATGCAGAAAATGTAAAAAAACTCTCAAAAAGTGAGCGCTTTATACGCTGGCTTAAGCGGATAATTATTTTCATCGTTGTTGCACATCTTTTCGGTATAGCAATTAATTACATCAACTTTAAGCTACAGTTCTGGGACAATGATAAAAATAGGGGGGCAATAGCTGTTAAAGATGATTTGTTTGATGAGAGCTTTAGTGTACCGGAATACCTTAACCAGGGCTGGTCGACCAGAGATAGTTTGTGGTTTTACAATACCTCCCAGGGATCCAACTTGATCCCTTACGATTTCTTCATGGCTTTAGAGCAGATAGATTCAATGGAGCTTTTTCGTTCTAATGATAACATCAAGAAATATCGTTATTTGCTGCAAAAGAAAACCTATTCAAACCCTGATGCCTTGCCTGTTGGGTTTGTAAAAGATCGTTATAAAGGAAAAGAATATCTAGGCTTTACCTGTGCGGCATGCCATACCTCTCAAATTAATTATACTGATACTAAAACAGGTGAAAAGAAAGCTATAAGAATCGATGGTGCGCCAGCCCAGTCCGATCTTGATACCTTTATCGTTGATATGAGTGATGCGATTCAGGAGACTTTAAATAATGATGCAAAGAAACAGCGATTTATAAAACAGGTTCTGACTAGAAATGGCTTAAAGAAAATAGCAAGTGGTGGGCGAAATTATGCAAATGCTAAAGAAATTGAAGCGGATCTACAGGCGGTTAGCCGTAAATTGATCAGTTATAACTGGATTAATCGTTCAGATACCTCCTATGGTTACTCCCGACTAGATGCATTTGGCAGAATTTATAATCGTATTGTTGAGCATGTCCTGGATATTAAAACCTTGCATAAAGTACTATCAGAATTTCTTGCAGAAGAAAAAGTAAATGATGTTATCGCCCAGGTAAATGATAAAACAAACAATAGTGGCTTACATTTACTTGATGCTACTTTGAGTATTCTGACTTATCCACAGCAAGAACAATTTTTTGATCGTGTTTTCAGTCGGGCAGATGGGCCTGTGAGCTATCCTTATCTTTGGGATATTCCATATCATGATTACTTACAATGGAATGGTATCGTTAATAACGCCGGTCCAGGAGCATTGGGAAGAAATGTAGGGCAAGTCATTGGGGTGTTTGGTACTTTAGACTGGAAAGTGAACGATGCCTTTAGTCTGTCAGATTTACTAAGAAGAGACAAAAGTACTCTGAAAAGCGTTGACTTTCATTCGTCAATTAACATACGCAACTTATATCGTGTTGAGAATCAGTTAAAAAAATTGATTTCGCCACGTTGGCCAGAGGATAAGCTTGGCAAGCTGGATAAAACTCGCATGACAAGAGGAGAAAAAATTTATAAGCGATATTGTCTGGTTTGTCATAATACTATTGAACGCACAAATCCAAAAAGGCGCATAACTGCACATATTTCTAGCCTGGAGAATATAGGAACAGACCCTAAAATGGCGGTTAACAGTATTTCTAAAACAGCATACACTGGCTTGATTCAGGGAAGTCATGTGGATGTACCCGTGGGTAGTATTTTATTACAAGAAAAAGCACCTGTTGCTTTGTTGGTTATGTCGACCACTGAGAGTGTTTTGAAAACCCCCGATATTGATGCTAATTTCTTAGTACGCTGGTCTAACTGGATATATGATCTGTTTTTTTCTTATGTCGAAAATCCGATTAAAAGTACCATAAAAACAGGAGACTATAACCCTGATACAGAGGCTCAACCATTTGCCTCACTGCTTTCTTATAAAGCAAGGCCATTGAATGGTATTTGGGCAACAGCGCCATATCTGCATAATGGATCAGTACCGACTCTGTATGATTTATTGTTACCTAAAAAGAAGGCTGGCGATCCCGTTAACGGGCAATATCGACCCGATAGGTTTAAGGTGGGAAGTCGTGTTTTTGACAGAAACAAAGTTGGGTTTTTAACAGAGGGTTATGATGGTTTTGTGTTTGACACCTCGCAACAAGGGAATTCTAATAGTGGTCATGAATATGCATCTGGGAACACGGCGCTACCTAATGGCAAGGTTTTGCCTGCGCTTAATAACAATCAACGTCTTGACCTGCTGGAATATTTAAAGGGACTTTAGTGGTATTAAAATATTTTTTTGTTGCCTGTTTTTATACTTTACTGCTAGTAGGCATAAGTCAATCAACCGCTGCCGAAGAACTATCCCTTACTTCACCCTCGTCACAATGGTTTTATTATCAAAGCCATAACCCTGTTCTGGATACTAGCCAGCTTAAACCATCTGACTGGAAACCAGCCAGGGTTCCGGCAATTTTTCTTAAGAATCCTAAAGATGGCATTTACCTTTGGTACAAAACAAGCTTTGATGCTGATATACACCTTTTAAAGACCTATGCTGGAGAACCACTTTCTCTTTATATCGAAAGTATAAGAAATGCCGATGAAACATGGTTAAATGGTAAAAAGATTGGACAGGTTGGAGAGGTCTCTCCGCCATGGAGTATCTGGCAACGATATCCGCTTAATATTCCCAGAGTTTATGATATTCCAGATGGTTTGCTAAAGCCTAAAAATAATACATTGTTGATTAAAATCAATACCGGAATAGGGGATATTGCTGGCACTGAATATTTTGGTAGTGTGGGCATTACCGGTCCGGTTAGTATTGCGCGTGATAGTAAGGCGAGGGAAGCACAATATAAGATTAACCTTAAAGGTAATATCATTGATGTGATGATCATTGTGCTGGGTTTTATCGATATTTTTCTGATTATTTTTCTCTTTAAAAGCACCTTGCATCATATACCCGAATTTCCCTGGCTATTACTCAATAGCATTCTTATGATTGCTGCGACATTAATGCTTGATGTGTACTACTTGAATGGCGTGAAGTACCCCGTGTTTGGCTTTATTCGTTACATTACTGTTTTTGGTATTCCCATTGTGACTGCGCTATATTTCTGGTCACAGCGAAGAGATATACCCACTAAGGTTGTTATAATATTTGGTGTTATTCAAGTATCCATTGGTTTTGTTTTGCTGGCACCGGATTTTCCTTCATTCTTAAAGGGGATGGCGTGGAAAGGACTGTTAGTGCTAGCTGTTGTATTCTTTTTATATGCCCTGTATAGCGCAATACGGAATTTGCTGGATAGACAGGTTGGCTCTCTTGCCCAATTTGTTGGTTTATTATTTTACCTGTTTTCTATTCGTACAGATATTTTTCATGTCGATTTATTTGCTCATCGCAATGTTTATATTGGCGCATTATTTTTTCGTTATGCTCTACTGCTCGCATATTTTCAACGTATTCGACACATGGGTGCATGTTATAAAACCTTATCCAAACGTATGTTGGGCACGATTGAAAAGAACCGAAGTGAAATGGCGCGTGAATTACATGATGGTTTGGGGCAACATCTGGCCTCGTCAAAATTTCAGGCTCAATTAGCAAGGGTAAGTAATAATGAAAAGCATTTGAGTATATTGACTGATGAGATCAACTCAGCTGTTAGTTCAATGCACCGTCTCGTCAAAGGGCTTCACCCTATGGTGCTTGAGCGTTATCATTTAAAGAAGGCTGTTAAGCTGGAAGCAAAGCGTCTGGCTGATATCTACTCAATTCAGATTATTCTGGATATAGACGATCAATCAATACCTAAAGAGATTGAAGTACATCTCTTTAGAATCATCCAGGAGGGCATAAATAACGCATTTCGCCATGGAAAAGCAACAAAAATAAGCATACGTTTAAAATCACTATCGAACAAACTCAAACTCACCATTTATGATAATGGCAAAGGCTATATCGACGCTTCAGAAAACACCGATAAGCAGAATAATGCAGATAAAGAAGGGGGGTTTGGTATTATTAGCTTGCGAGAGCGTGTAAACCTCATTAATGGTCGCTTAAAGCAAGATTCGAAAAGAGGAAAAGGAAGCCGAATTACGGTAGAAATTCCCCTTTAATGCCTGATTGGCAGGCTTCCTTAACACCACACCGCTTATAATCTAAAAGAGTGTGTGAAAACCCCCAAAATAGAGTAAAAAAGTACACCCCCCACCTTTTTCTGCCTTTTCTCTGTTGTTTTCACCTCATCCTGTTTTCATGAAAAGCGTTCAAAATTTTATTCGGGCTTCTTCAACAAACAGGTGATTTCTGTTCATGGCCGTCACCTTTTGCTCGCCACAAAAGGCCATGGTGATGTCCATTTCTTTTTGGATGATTTCCAGCGCCAGCCTTACCCCTTCTTCACCCATTGCGCCCAGGCCATATAGAAAAGGACGGCCGATATAGACACCTTTGGCACCTAATGCAACCGCCTTGAGTACATCCTGACCAGAGCGTATGCCACCGTCCATATGCACTTCTATATCATCGCCTACGGCATCAACAATTTCAGGTAGTACAGAAATTGATGAACGTGCCCCATCCAGTTGTCGTCCACCGTGATTGGAAACTACAATAGCATCGGCACCGGACTTAACTGCAAGCTGGGCATCTCTTTCATCAAGAATGCCTTTCAAAATGAGTGGTCCACCCCATTTTTGTTTGATCCACTCAACATCATCCCATGATAGTTTTTCGTCAAATTGCTTTTGCGTCCAGATGCTAAGTGATGATAAATCCTGTGCATCGCTCACATGGCCCTCAATATTACGAAAACTGTGGCGTTTGGTGCTTAGCATATTGATGCACCAGCGTGGTTTGATAGCCATATTGTAAAGTTGCGACAGTGTCATTTTAGGGGGAACAGACAAGCCATTATGAATATCTTTATGGCGTTGCCCGAGTATTTGTAAATCGAGTGTTAGCATCAGTGCCGAGCAGTTAGCGGCCCTGGCACGCTCAATCAGGTTTTCGATAAAGCCCCTGTCTTTCATCACATAAAGCTGAAACCAGAAGGGTTTGCTCGTTACGCTGGCGACATCTTCAATCGAACAAACACTCATGGTTGACAGTGTAAAGGGAACGCCCATTTCCTCGGCAACTTTGGCTGCCAGCATTTCACCATCGGCATGCAACATCCCTGTCAGCCCGGTGGGTGCGAGTGCAACGGGCATACTGGCATCCTGACCAATCATCGTTGATTTTAGTGAACGATTGCTCATATCCACTGCAACCCGCTGGCGAAATTTTATCTTTTGAAAATCACTTTCATTGGCATGATAGGTGCTCTCTGTCCAGGAGCCTGAATCAACATAGTCATGAAACATCTTGGGTACACGGCGTTTAAACAGGCGCTTTAAATCATGGATAGTGGTAATTGTTGGCATCTTTCTTCTCATTCTCCTGGAGGAGGATTATAGAAGAGAAAAGGGCAAAAAACTGGGGGGGTGTACTTTTATAAGTATCTAATGGTTCCTAAAAGTACACCCCCACTTTTTGCTCGGTTTGTTAACTCTCACACCAGGGGTGTCATCAATACGCTCGGATACGCCTTTTTCGATAAACCCTATTATGGCTTTATAGTAACCGTTATTTTAGCAGAACCGTTATGTC
>JALWMR010000192.1 GCA_027083815.1 Thiotrichaceae bacterium | reverse complement strand
CGCTTATCTCAACAACAACGGGATGATGCCTCAATTGATGACGGCTTATTGCGGATTTCTGTCGGGCTGGAAGATATTGCCGATATCACGGCTGATCTTGCTCGGGGCATCTAGCCTTAATCCTTATCGGGTTTCATGTTAAATTACACTCATGTCAATCAAACAACTCCCCCCGCATTTAGTTAACCAAATTGCCGCTGGCGAAGTGGTCGAACGCCCTGCATCTGTCGTCAAGGAATTACTCGAAAATGCGATTGATGCAGGTGCGACAAAAATCGAAATAGATATTCAGCAAGGTGGGCTGAAACGGATTCGCATTCGGGATAACGGCAAGGGCATTCCAAAAGAAGAACTTAAACTTGCATTAAGTCGCCATGCCACCAGCAAAATTGCTTCACTGGATGATTTAGAGCATGTGGAATCACTCGGCTTTCGTGGAGAGGCTTTACCCAGTATCGCTTCTGTTTCGCGCATGACAATAAGTTCTAAAACTACGGACAGCGAGCAGGGCTGGTCATTAACCGATGATGGGCAAGAAAACTTTGTTGAGCCAGAGCCTACTGCTCATGCGAATGGAACGACCATTGATGTGCATGATTTATTCTACAATGTGCCTGCCCGACGTAAGTTTTTAAAGACCGAAAAAACCGAATTTAAACACCTCGCTGAAGTCGTCAAAAAAATATCACTAAGCAATTTCCAAGTGGCAATTACCCTACGCCACGGGCAAAGCAATTCACTCAGCTTGCAAGCCGCAAAAGACAGAGTCGGTGCTGATAGACGCGTTGCAGAAATCTGTGGGCCTGCTTTTATGGAGCAATCCATTTATCTCGATTATGAAGCAGCTGGTTTAAAGCTTTGGGGCTGGGTGGGCTTACCGACTTTTTCACGCTCACAAGCGGATATGCAATACTTTTATGTGAACGGTCGGATGATTCGTGATCGCTTGGTAACCCATGCCGTACGCCAAGGTTATAGTGATGTTCTCTATCATGGCAGGCATCCTGCTTATGTGCTTTTTTTAGAAATGGCACCTGAAAAAGTTGATGTAAATGCGCATCCAACTAAGCATGAAGTTCGTTTTCGGGAAGGTCGGCTGGTCCATGATTTTTTATATAGAACCCTGCATAAGGCGTTGGCTGATGTACGCCCTAATGAAGAACAAGATATACCTGAAATTCCCTCGCAATCAGGTTCACACTTCTTAAACAAAAATACCGCAATGCCCGATCAAAGTTTGGCTGATCAACAACACTTATCCATTCCACTGCCTTATGAAAAACCTCAGACAGGTGCGCCCCAGTCAGGTAGAGTCGCCGAGCAGATGGCCGTTTATGGGCAGATGCATGGTGCGCCACGAAGTCATATAGGCAGTACCAAGCTACCTCCATTATCAGAAGATTTTGTCAAACGTCTTGCGCCTCAGCTTAGTGCCTCCCTGCCTGTTGATACTTCGGCAGAGGAAGGTGGCGTGCCTCCTTTAGGGTTTGCTGTTGCGCAATTGCACGGCATTTATATTTTAGCAGAAAATGCCGAAGGATTAGTGGTCGTAGATATGCACGCCGCCCATGAGCGGATTACTTACGAGCATTTAAAAAAGAGCATGGAAGAGGATAAAGTACGCTCGCAACCCATGTTAGTGCCAGCATCCTTAGCCATTAGTCAAAAAGAAGGGGACTGTGCCGAAGAATTTGCAGAAACATTTCAAAAATTGGGCTTTGAATTAACACGGCTTTCGCCCGAACAGCTTACCATTCGCGCCGTACCCAGCTTGTTAAAAGACTCCAATGTTGAACAACTGGTGCGTGATGTTTTGTCTGATTTATTAGAGCACGGGAGTAGCCAACGCATTCAAGAAGAAACCAATGAGATACTATCAACGATGGCATGTCATGGTTCAGTGCGCGCCAACCATCGCTTAACGATTCCAGAAATGAATGCACTATTACGTGATATGGAAAGAACAGAACGCAGCGGACAATGCAACCATGGTCGCCCAACATGGACTCAGATGAGTATTGATCAATTGGATAAGCTATTTATGCGTGGGCAGTGATGAATGTAGTAATTACCCATACGGCTTGCTCCGACTCTAAATAAAATGTAAGCTACCAATAAAATAAAACAAAAAGGAAACATCGGGCTAATGAGAATAATAGGGGTAGATCCTGGATCACGTATCACAGGGATTGGGATTATTGAAAGTGATGGTCGTCACAGCAAACATGTTTTTAGTACTTGTATTCGCCTCGGCAATGCGAGCTTTCCTGATCGTTTAGGTAAAATTTATCAAGAAGTTGAGTTAATTATTCGTGAATTTCAACCACAGCAAATGGCGATTGAAGAAGTGTTTTTATCAAAAAACCCTCAATCTGCTTTAAAATTAGGGCAAGCGCGCGGTGCGGCAATTTGTGCAACCGTGATGCAAAATATTCCTGTTTTTGAATACAGTGCGCGTGAAATTAAGCAAGCGGTTGTCGGCAAAGGCAGTGCGGATAAGTCT
>JALWMR010000191.1 GCA_027083815.1 Thiotrichaceae bacterium | reverse complement strand
GGCTAATACGACATCACCATGGCGGTTGCGAAGAATTCGCAAGGTAGAGCCAATACCAATACCCAGGCCGAGTAAACGAACCTGGGTTTTGCTATCTGCTATGATCTTTTTTACATGTACAAGAGCCGACTCTCTTTGAGATGCCAGGGGTTTTGAATTCAACATTTTTTACTTTCCAAATAAGAATCACTTGCAATGGTATATTAGCAAATCATTAAATGCAAATGATTCTCGTTTGTAATTGTGACATAGATCAAGTTTTTTATTGAGACCTTTGTTTGAGAGACTGGCGAGAGAAAAATTAGCGTAATTTTCCTGATTTTTTGTAGATTTGAGGGTAATAGCAGGGCTATTGACCGAAAATATACGAAAAAACAGGGAAATTTATTCGGCAAACAACGCCTCACCCTAACGGGTCAGCTAAAGCTGTTGTCTCGCGTTGCTCGGCTAAGCAATTTTTATCCGTCATATCTTTCGTGTAAAGGTCTCTTATTCTGGATTTTCATAAAAAATATAGGATGTCGAATAATCACTAAATTCAAAATATACTTTTTTACTTTCGCCATTATCAAGTTTGCCATTTAGGTTTGTATCCATAATGCCATACCCAAACCGATAAGGTCTGTCACCACCATTACTGGTGCCCGATGCGGTGGTTAATTTGTCGATATTCATAAAGCGTTTAACCAGTTTATTGCCTGCATAAACCTCTAAAATACCGTCTGTTCCGGTCCAGTTATTGATTGCCCGGCCAATTTTATTTTGGCTTTCCTGCGTACAGGCACTCAGCAAAATCAGGCTCGTTAAAATAAGAATTTTTTGTTTCATGTCGTTTCTCCTACTATGATTATGTGATGATATTACTTTACTACGTTCACGACCCAATGTGCAGTTGGTGTTGGGGTTTTTGCCCCACCTGGGAGAAAATCCGTTCCAATTTGCCAGAAGAGCTTAGGGTTAAATACTTATTAGGCGGTTTGGCGCCCGATAATGATGAACCTATGCCAGAGTCAATGCAAAAAGATATAGCGGGCTATTGGCGTAAAATTCAACAGCATATTCCAGGCACCGAATTTAATTTTGATTTCTGGGAGAGATGCCAGCCGCGACGATCTACTTATCCCGCTTGCCGTGCGGTGATAGCGGCACGCAAGCAAAACCCTGAAATAGAACAGGCAATGATTGAAGCGATACAAAAAGCCTATTATTTAAATGCCAAAAATCCCTCTGATAATGACACCTTAATCGACACTGCCGAATCATTAGGGCTGGATAAAAACAGGTTTTCAAATGATCTGGATGCACCAGAGACACAACAAACCTTGTTAAAAGAGATACAATTATCACGTTCAATCGGTGCGCAGGGCTTTCCAAGCATGATTTTAGATAAAAATGGTCGTTATATTACGGTTCCACTGGACTATAACGACCCTGCGTGTGCAATTTCGTTTATAAAAGAGCAGATATAAGGGTTTAAAGGTACACCCCCCACCTTTTTTGCGGTTTTGTCCGGCTGCACCTCGTCCTTCGGGTCAGCCAAAACTGTTGTCTCGCCTGCGGCTCGGCTCAACCGCCCTTCGGGTAGTTGTCGCTGTGCTCCGCCATTATCTCGCTTACGGCCTGGTTGCCTATTTAAGTATGCCTGTCTCAACAGCCTGGTTTAGCCTTTTTTCCATGGTTTTCCATAGCGCCTGACTGCCTTTACTAATCCGTTTGCTATTCAATGCAAAGACTTTTCCTTTTGGTACTTTATTTTCTTTCCAGCTCAGGCCTTTGCCATGCAGGTTGTGTAATAGCGGTGGCACGCGGTCAATGGCTTTGGCGTATTGTGATTCGGCTGTTTCGCCGGCTTCAAATTCATCCCAGAGTTCTATATATTCTTGCCCTTTATTATCAGGCAATAAACCTAGAATTCGCTTTATTCCGGCAGCTTCTTTGGCATGTGTTTCTTTGTTATCGCTAGCGTAAACGATGGTGTCACCGGCATCAATTTCACCGAGATCGTGAATTAATAGCATTCTGATAACGCGATCAATATCAATGGCTTGATTGGCGTAATCTTTTAACATTAAGGCCGATATGCATACATGCCAACTGTGTTCTGCTGAATTTTCAAAGCGATCCAAACCAACCGGCCGGGTTTTTCGAAGTACATTTTTTAGCTTTTCGATTTCGACCATAAAACTCAAAATCTGCTCTATTTGTTCCATTTCTTGCTGCAATTTAGCTGTCCATGTTCTCTGGGAGGTAGCTTTTCCAGTTAATGCTATTATTACCAATGGTAAAAAAGAAAGGGTTTAGCAGGGAGTCTTTGGTATTATAACGTAATGGTGACATGTCTGTTTTGACCAGCTTGCCACCAGCTTCATCCACAATACAGTGGGCGGCGGCGGTGTCCCACTCTGATGTCAGCCCAAGACGAGGATAAAGATCAACTTTTCCCTCAGCAACCAGACACATTTTAAGCGAGCTTCCCATACTGATTAGGTCATATTCTCCCAGGTCAGTT